>JAOUDB010000540.1 GCA_029859485.1 Desulfuromonadales bacterium
AAAGATAACAGTCTGTGGGTAAGCCTGCAAGAGGAGTGTGACAGGATAATTCACTACACTTAAAGTGTCCTCAGAAAAACAATCTCAAGATCATTGCTGCACCTGTGTCGCTAGCAGCGTTTGTTAGGGTGCGTTCTGTAATGCTCTGTTCAGGGTTCTTATGACAAGCCCGCCGGTTGCGTCTGCATCAGAACCGTAGGCCAGAATACCGTCTTGATGGCCTCCCATGACCAGAAGAGAGGAATGGCCGTCTTGCTGCTCTTTTGCCAGGGCTTCGATTGCAGAGGCCATTTCCGGTGTGCCATAGGCGGCAGAAGGGTCGGTACACGGAAGAACCAAACTTCTGTAATTATTGAAAATGTCCGGGCTGTGCAGATGCATGACCCAGTGGATTTGCGGGTTGATCTGATAAAGAATGCCGTGAGAGAGGGCTTCAGATGACGGCTTGATCTGCCCTGTGGCCTGCAGCTGGTTTTTCGCGGGGTTGCAATGCAGGACCGTGGCGTAATGGTTCGCCTGTAACGCGTTCAGGTGACCGGTTTGGGTGCCGCTGATTAAAAAAGCATTCTCCCTCTGGCCGGGAAGGCGGCGGCTGAGGTTGCCAAAACCGTAGCCTTCGTAACGTTCCGGGTCCTGCCCGATCAGGCCAAGCTCAAGGAAACTGGTGCGCCAGGCATTTAACTTCAGAAGAAGACTCTCTTCTGGCGCGGGGCCTGCACGGAAATCAAGATGAAACTTGATGACGCCTTCGTTGTTCTCCTGAGCCTTTGCGATCAAGGTATTTACTTAACCTTCGAAGTCGACAGCAACGACGGCCGAGGCGATTGCTTTGACATGGGCGACGACTTTTTGATGCTCAGGGTGTACCTGGTAACTTTGCAGAGCGTCAAGATCGTCAAAGCTGGAGACCAGGCCAAAATCGTAGGAGCGTTCAGAGTGGATGACGTCTGTGCCGAAACGGAACTCGCGAATCTCTTCGATCTTTTGCGGCAGCCTTCCCAGCCCTTCGGCCAGTTGTTGAATCTCTGCTTCGGTCGTTTCCGGTTTGAATTTGAAAAGGACAAGATGCGTAATCATATTTTGCTCCGTGATCTAGAAGAATTATGCGTTAAGTTCAGAGAGTTGATCGTTGAGTGTCCAGTAATCGTAAATATAGCCTATGCCAAACAAACCTCCGGTCGCCAGGTAGAGGATGCCTGTCAGCCATTTGCCCATATACATACGATGCACACCGAACAGGCCGAGGAATGTCAGCAGAATCCACGCGGTATTGTAGTCGACGGGGCCCGAGGAAAAGCGCTGGTCTGCCTCCTTGTCCATTCTTGGGATAAGAAGAAGATCAACCAGCCAACCGATGAGGAAGAGGCCCAGTGTAAAGAAGTAGACTGTTCCGGAGATGGGTCGGCCGTAGTAGAAGCGGTGTGCTCCGGTGAAGCCGAAAAGCCAAAGCAGGTAGCCGATCAGTGGCGTGTGGGTGCTCTCGTGCATTTTGCCGCGTCCTTAATTAGGGAGTCGGGTTCAGGTTAAAGACGTCGAGAATGGTCCGGGTTGCGGAGTTGAGTCGGATAATTCTATCGTCAACCTGAATAATTTCTGAGCCGGTCGGTTGCTGTGGCAGTCGCCGCAAGATTTCTTCCGGGAGACTTAGACCCTGACGATAAACCTGGTAATCAAGGCTGTCTCCTGGAGCGATCTTCTTCTGCCAGCCGGGTGGAAGCTCTTTGCCGCGAGCGACCTTCTTCTGTAGCCCGGGTGGAAGTTTTTTATGTTTTTTCTGCTTCTTTTTACGTTCTTCTTGTTGTAACTGCGCACGAATCATATTGCGCTCGGCAGGGCTGAAGACTTCTTCACGACTTCTCTCCGCCTGCTGTTGTTTGTTGAGCCTCTCTCCCTTAGTGTGCTTCTCGTGCTTGCTGGACTTGGCATAAGTAGGCAGACTGACTGCCAGAGCAAGCAGAACCAATAGTGCAATACGCCACATGATAATCTCTCCATATCCGCGAGTTTAGACTGCCTCTGCATAAGGGGTTGAAAGAGAAGCTCGGCAAACACTGTCATCCTAATACATTTTTCTGATGCTGTCATTAATCTCCCGGTTGAGCCTCGAAATGTGACAGCCTTGCGATTATAGGGTATATTGACACCTCTTCATTGCAAGGATGTGCTCTTTCGTTGTTCCAGGGAGACGGCATGCAGGAATCGTTTGATTTTTCTGATTACGCACTGCAGGTCCGCAAGGTTTCCAAAGCGTTGCTGTGCTCCGGGGGTGGCTTTGCAGAAATCTCCGGGCGGATGCATTTGCTGGCCGTGGCCACGGAGAGAGACCTGACCCGCTTCGGTGACTCAGCAGAAAGGGCTCAGGTCGCCTGCGGCCCCGGATGTGGGGCCTGCTGCGTGTTGAACGTTGCTGTTCTCTTCCCTGAAGCAATTACGATCACTTGG
>JAOUDB010000541.1 GCA_029859485.1 Desulfuromonadales bacterium
CAAACATCTCGGGGGTCAATTGACGGTAGAAGTCGAGGCTGAACAACGAATAGGCATTACGGCGGAAGGTCTCCTGCCGCAGTTGCTTGAGAGTTTTGTCGATGAGGAGCAGTCGACTGTCGAGAATCTCCTGCTCCGCAGAATACTCTTCCTGCATTTTGAGCAGCTTGGTCGAGGCCTCCGAGATCCGTTCAAGAAGCGCGTCAATGTTCTTCTGGACTTTGGTGAAGACGTCTTCCGGGATGTTGACTTCTGATTTGCGAAGAGCTTTCTGCCACTTCTGCCAGAAGTTTTTTTCCTCTGTCCATGTTGTGCGAAGGTTTTCAAGGTCTTTGAAGAGCCCGTAAAGGACCTCGAGTTGCTGCTTCTGCTCCTGGTCGATCTGCGAATAGCGGGTCTCGACTGTCATCAGACGGTTGAGCGGCCAGTTGACGGCATCCTCCCAATTGGTGAACTGTGCTTCCACCTCCTTGAGTGTGTCGGCCAGGTCGGCGAGTTTCTGATGAACCCCATCCAGAGAGTCGGCCTGGGCAATGACGGCCTCTGCGGCAGTCAACCTGGCGCTGATTGCGTTTGCTTGAGGAATGACTTCATTGAGGCCTGGGAACACCACCTCTTCCACGGTCGTCTCTGGTGCGGGTGCCTCCTCGGCACGGGGCTGAGAGATGTCAGGGGCCCAGGTCACCAGGCACAGGCAAACTGTGAACTTGATGATGCCCGTAAGTATGGAGTGTTTATGGCGCTTCATAGCCACTTTTTCCTCTTGAAATAGATCAGCATGCCGATGATGCAGGAAATCATGACACCCCAGATTGCAAAATAACCCCAGCGCCACTTGAGCTCAGGAATGTACTCGAAGTTCATGCCGTAGATGCCGGCGATAAAGGTTAAGGGGATGAAGATCGAGGCCATGATGGTTAACACTTTCATGATCTCATTCATGCGATTGCCCACAGCCGACATGTAGAGGTCCTGCAATCCGGAGACGGTGTCGCGAAAGATTTCTACCGTGTCGAGGACCTGGATTGTATGGTCATAAAGGTCGCGCAGAAAGACCCGGGTACCTTCGGCGACCAGAGGGGAGTCCTCCTTGTAAAGTTCACTAATGACTTCCCGCAGTGGCCATACCGATTTGCGCAGCAGCTGCAGCTGGCGCTTGTAGTGGTGAATCCTCCCCAGAGTGGATTGGTCAGGATAATTGAGCAGGTCTTCCTCAAGCTGCGCCAGGTGATCTCCTACCTTCTCCAGAATGTGGAAGTAGCTGTCAACGACTGAATCGACCAGTGCGTAGGCCAGGTAGTCGGGCCCGCGTTGGCGGATTCTGCCGTGACTGCGTTGCAAGCGACCCCGCACCCCTTCGAAGACGTCACCCTCGCGTTCCTGGAAGGTGATTACGTAGTGTGGCCCGAGAATCAAGCTGACCTGTTCCGTATCGATCGACTGGGTTTTGTCATCGAAAAAAAGCATCTTCAGGATGATCAGGCTGTAGCCTTCCATCTCCTCAACTTTGGGCCGATGCTGGGTATTGAGAATATCCTCAAGAGCGAGAGCGTGAAGACCGAATTGCTGACCGAACTGTTCGATAATCTTGATGTCATGGATGCCGCTCAGGTTAATCCAACTGACTGAGGACGTCTCTTTGAAGGTCGAAACGTCTGTGAGACTGATGTCCCTGCGCGTGCCGAGCTGTTGCTGGTCGTAGTCAACAAGATCGATGACCGGTTTTTCGATCTTCTGCTTGCCGACATGAATCAGGGTGCCGGGCGGCAGACCGACCTCTTTGGCCTTGACTTGAAAAAGCTCTGTGTTGAAAGGCAGCTTCAGAAAGTCGAGATTAAGTAATCGCTTTGGGTCCATTGCTGATGTGCTCCTTAGGAGATGTCTCAACTCGCAGGCAAAAGTATTTATCTCTCCAGCCCGTAATCTTCTTCAGTGAGGTTCGAGGTGTAATCGTCCAGGGTGCTCTCCGCTTCATCGGGATCCTCGACTTTTGCAAGGTTGACCAAGGCGTCACCTTCGTGAACCAGGGGTAAGGTCAACTGGCCGATGGCGACACCGGTGAAGGGTGCATAGACAGACTCGCTCTCGTTGCCTAATGGGTCGTTGATAACCCCAAGCAGGTCACCTTTTTTTACTAGGCTGCCAAGTGATGCCTGCTTAAAGAAAACTCCGCTTCTGGGCGCACGAACCCAACTGGTTTTGCTGGAGATAACCGGTTCCTGGGTGCGCGCCTTGTGGCTTTTTGGCAGCATGCCGATCGCCCGCATCACGTTGATTATCCCACGAATTCCGGAACGGATCGCATTCTCGTTGAAGTACAGGGCTTCGCCGGCCTCGTAGAGCAGGACCGGTATGCCGTGTTCGGCAACGGCCTCACGCAGGGAGCCATCGCGAATCGCGGAATGGATGATCATCGGCGCACCGAAGGCTTGAGCCA
>JAOUDB010000542.1 GCA_029859485.1 Desulfuromonadales bacterium
ATCATATGCAAAACCTGGGACAACGTTTCAAAGCCCGTTCGCTGTGCTCACTCGAGGCGCAGAGGCGCAGAGAAAACATTTAAAGCTATGCTTGATTGTTGAAAACACAAAAGCTGAGTTAAAATCCTAACCTTGGGAACTGAGGAAACAACATTTCAAGAGTCTCTCAGCGTCTCCGTGTCTCCGCGTTGAATCGCTTTTGAGTACCACAAAAAAGAGGGCAGGCTCGCGCCTGCCCTCCCTTATCACACTAAATAATTATTTCTGTTTTTCTTCGATCGCATCCAGAGTCTGGGTGGCCGAAGTAACGATCGGTGTTCCCGGTCCGAAGATTCTGGCGGCACCAGCAGCGAGGAGCTCGTTGTAATCCTGGCGTGGGATAACCCCACCGCAAACGATAGCAATGTCTTCAGCACCAAGCTTCTTCAATTCCGCGGCAAGTTGAGGCACGAGTGTCTTGTGTCCGGCAGCAAGACTCGAGACACCAACCACATGCACGTCGTTCTCAACAGCCATCTTGGCCGCTTCTTCAGGAGTCTGAAAGAGTGGGCCGACATCCACATCAAAACCGGCATCAGCGTAAGCCGTTGCCACCACCTTGGCGCCGCGGTCATGACCATCCTGGCCCATCTTGGCGATCAGGATACGCGGGCGACGACCGTCCTTGGCAGCAAAGGCGTCGATACGCGTCTTCAATTCGGCAAAGTTAGCATCTTTATCCACCACGGATCCGTAAGCTCCTGAGACCAGTTTGATTTCTGCCTTGTGACGCCCGAAGACCTTCTCCATGGCATCGGAGATCTCGCCGACGCTGGCCCGCAGGCGGGCAGCATCAACACAGAGACCCAGCAGATTCTGCTGATCATCTTCGCATGCGGCAGTAATTGCGGCAAGGGCCTTCTGACAAGCCTCCTCGTCGCGATCGGCGCGCATTTTTTCGAGACGAACAATCTGCGACTTGCGCACCGCAGTGTTGTCGACATCAAGGACTTCGATCTCGTCTTCTTCAGCCATCTGATACTTGTTGACGCCAACGATGACGTCGCGACCGCTGTCGATAGAAGCCTGCTTCTTGGCTGCCGACTCTTCGATGCGCAGCTTTGGCATCCCTGTCTCGATCGCCTTGGTCATACCACCGAGGCCTTCGATTTCATCGAGAATCGTCCGGGCCTCTTCAATCAGAGACGCGGTCAGAGACTCAACATAATAGGAGCCGGCGAGAGGATCGACAACGTTGGTGACACCGGACTCTTCCTGGATAATCAACTGGGTATTACGAGCAATCCGTGCCGAATGCTCAGTCGGCAGGGCAATCGCCTCGTCCAGTGCGTTGGTATGCAGCGATTGGGTTCCACCCAGAACGGCAGCCAGTGCTTCGAGAGTGGTCCGCACAACATTATTATACGGATCCTGCTCGGTCAGGCTCCAGCCTGAAGTCTGGCAGTGGGTGCGCAGCATCAGCGACTTCGGGTTCTTCGGCTCAAAGCGCTTCATCAGGTGCGACCAGAGGTAGCGGGCGGCACGCAGCTTGGCGGCTTCCATGAAGAAGTTCATACCGATAGCGAAGAAGAAAGAGAGTCGCGGTGCAAAAGCATCAACATCCAGCCCCTTGTCGATCGCCGTTTTCACATACTCAATGCCATCGGCCAGCGTGAAAGCCAGCTCCAGGGCATTGTTGGCTCCGGCTTCCTGGATGTGATAACCGGAGATAGAGATGGAATTAAAACGCGGCATCTTCTCGCTGGTGTATTCAATGATATCGGCGATGATGCGCATCGAGGGTGCCGGAGGGTAGATATAGGTGTTACGAACCATGAATTCTTTGAGAATATCGTTCTGAATGGTTCCGGCCAGCTGCTCCTGTGAAACACCCTGCTCTTCGGCAGCGACAATGTAGTTGGCTAGAATCGGCAGAACCGCACCGTTCATGGTCATCGACACGGAGACCTTGTCGAGAGGAATATCACCGAAGAGGATCTTCATATCCTCGACAGAATCGATGGCGACACCGGCCTTGCCAACATCGCCGACCACACGGGGATGATCGGAATCGTAGCCACGGTGAGTCGCCAGATCGAAAGCAACCGACAGGCCTTGCTGACCAGCAGCCAGGTTCCGCTTGTAGAAGGCATTGGATTCTTCAGCGGTCGAGAAACCGGCATACTGACGAACGGTCCAGGGGCGTCCGGCGTACATGGTCGCCATGGGGCCACGGGTGAAAGGAGCCAAACCGGGCATAGAGTCGGTGGTTTTCAAACCCTCGACATCTTCAGCCGTATAGAGAGGCTTAACGTCAATGCCTTCCGGAGTTTCCCATTTGAAACCGGAGAGGTCGTCGGTCTTCTTTTCCTTTTTGGCCTGTGCTTCCCAATCAGCCTTGGTCTTTTTTTCAAAACAGCTCATTACGGTTGTCCTTTCAAAAACTACTTTAA
>JAOUDB010000097.1 GCA_029859485.1 Desulfuromonadales bacterium
ATCTCCGAGTGGCCATTTATTGTTTGACTGGATAAATATAAAGGTTCAAATCTCTTTTGTATAACTTTAGGTCTATTCCCTTTAAACTTTGTCTGTATTGAAACATCTTCATTACCTTTTATCATTAAAATCAACTGGGTCTCTTTGCGGGAGAGGCTGTTATAGTTTACCTTAAGTCGTCGTTGTTGAGACAATTGAATGGCTCGGCATACTCAGGGGGATTTATGAAAAAGGCTATAACTGTGTTGGTCGGGGGGTTAATTCTGGGCCTGGTCGGCGTTGCAAGTGCAACTACGCTTGCATATGAAGATATTATTGATTTTGATTCTACCGGCACCTATTTATCAAAAACCTACACTTTGGTCAGCGACTTGAACCCGAGTACAGCTACTGATGGAGCATACACTCACACTGTTGCTTTCAGTCCTGCTGTCGCGTCGATAAATAGCGCATCAGTGACAATTGATTATGCATATGCTAATGACAAAGCCGGCGCTAGCAGCAACCCTGTAGAAGCTTTTTTCCTCTGGGATAATGGCACTACTCCAGTACAAATAGGAGAACTTACAGGTGCGTTGGGTAGCACCTCATGGCAATCTCAAACCTTTGATCTCACCACCTTTATCGCAGATGAAATAGCAGCGGCTTCAGGGTCAAGTTGGAGCATTGCCTTTACATTCCTAGAAAATACCAATAGCCCAGACATTTTTTACTTAGACCAGAGTAAGCTTTTCGGAGAATACACAGATGCAACCATCGGCGGACTTGCTGTAGTCCCCGAACCCTCCACATTCCTCCTCCTCGGCGGCGGCCTCATAGGTCTAGCATTTGTCGCTCGCCAGAGAAGGAAAGAATAGCTGAGGCTACAAGTAAAAAAACAAACGGCTCTGAGTAAATAGCTCGGGGCCGTTCTTATTTGTAACGATTAACAGTTAACTCGCAAAGCCCCAGAAAGAGATTATTTTAAATCCTCTCGCAAGTCATTCTCGGCAGGTGTCAAGATAGTTGTCGCCTCATTTGATTATGCCGCTATGTTTAGGCCCTCTTCGGAGGGCCTTTTTGGTGCCGGATTGAGAACTACAACTTCAATCGGTTCCCAATTTCGAGTCTGCCGGGTCCATCGACCAGGGTTCTTCTGTCGAGCCATCTCGTAAACTTCTTTGCGCTTGTCCAGAATGGCCTTTTCCTGTCCGTAGTGACGTTCATCCGGTGTCACGAAGCGGACCTCGCTATGATGATGTTCGGTGTTGTACCAGTGAACGAAGTGATCAACCCATTGCTGCGCGATGACCAGAAACGCTTCAACCGTGGCCGCATCAAGACCAACGCAGTTAGCGTAATCCATCAACTGAAAGACTCGGCTGTGGAAGGGGGATGGTTTTGTAGCGACGTTACTGTGAATTCCCATAGATGATCCTAAGAAATCCCGCAAAACTTGAAATTTTGAGAGTTTTTTATCCCTGCTTTAGCCAATTTCTCCCACAGAAGCCACTACAGATTGGTCAGAATCCCAAAGTGCAAACGAAAAAATTGTCTGACGCTGAATTCCTTATTCAAATTACACAATCAAAAAGCACGTTCAGACTTATTCACCATTTCCTTTTTCAACATCTTCTGATGTGAGTGTATTTTTCATGATTGATGGAAAAATTACGTTTATCCGATATCTTATATGTATCCTTGTGGTTTTCTAATGCAAGCCAGAGATCGTTGGTCATTGTCCACGAAAGGATCGCCTCATGGAAGACATCTACAAATTCTACGATGAACTCGGGCCAACCAAGATCGTTCATGTCTATGAACCCAGGATCAATCTTAAAGCTGTTCTGGTCGTCGACAACGTGGCTGCAGGACCTTCTATCGGCGGGATACGCATGGCACCAGATGTCAGTACCCAGGAGTGCTTCCGCTTGGCGAGGGCAATGACCATGAAAAATGCCGCAGCAGGTCTGGCCCATGGCGGTGGTAAGGCAGTTGTTTACGGCGATCCCAAAATGCCTCGCGACGAGAAAGAGCTTGTTATCCGCGGCCTTGCCAATGCATTACGGGATATCAAGGAATACATTCTTGCCCCGGATATGGGAACAGACGAAGAATGTATGGCTTGGATCAAAGACGAGATTGGCAGGGTGGTAGGTTTGCCCCAGGAGATCGGCGGCATTCCTCTGGACGAAATCGGCGCAACAGGATTCGGCCTTTGCCACGCCGCAGAGGTGGCTCTGGCCGATTGCGATTTCGAGTTAGCGGGCTCTCGAGTGGTGATACAGGGGTTTGGAGCGGTTGGTAAACATGCGGCGCGTTTCTTGGTGGACAAAGGTGCCACCCTGATCGGGGCATGCGATAGTAAGGGTTCAATTCACAATCTGGAGGGGATCGATGTTGAGGATTTGATCGCTCTTAAAGCTGCCGGCAGGAGTGTGGCGGACCACCCAGATGGCCAGAAGGGTGACCGGGAGGCTGTGATCGATATGGAATGTGATATCTGGATACCCGCAGCGCGCCCCGATGTCATCCACGAGGACAATGTTGGTCGTCTCAAGACCCGGCTCGTCATCGAGGGCGCTAACATTCCGATCACCCACGATGCGGAAAAAACACTCCATGAGCGCGGCATTCTTGTGGTTCCTGATTTTATCGCCAACGCCGGCGGGGTGATTTGCGCCGCCATGGAATACAAGGGGGCAACCAAAACAATGGCGTTTGAAGCCATCGAAGAGCGGTTGCGCCAAAACACCCGGCAGGTGTTGGACAATGTAAAAAACAAGCAGATCCTGCCGCGACAGGCCGCTATCGACCTGGCATTGCAACGAATCAAAAGGGCTGTCAGCTACAAACGCTGGTCGATCTTCTAAAACACCCGGGCCACCAATTACCGGGGCGAAGGCGAGGGCACATGTACCGGATCCGTTTTCATGGACGGGGCGGCCAGGGCATGAAAACTGCCAGCCGCATCCTGGGCACAGCGTTCTTCAGGGAAGGCTACGAAGTCCAGGACGCCCCACGCTATGGTGCAGAGCGGCGGGGAGCCCCGATTTTTGCCTACGTTCGAGCCTCGCACAACAAGATATTTGAACGCGGCGTTATCCGTAACCCAAACCTGGTGGTCGTCACCGACGAAACGTTGGTGACGATGCCGGCCGCAGGAGTAATGCAGGGGGTTAACACCACAACGGTCTTGTTGATCCACAGCCGTCTCACGTCTCGGGAATGGCAAGACCGGCTCCGCCTATCCAATCCTGTCTGCATACTTCCTCTTGGTGAGGAGGGAGAAGCGTTTATGGCCTGGCACTTTATCGGCGTGATGTGCGCCGCGGCTGCTGCGCGACTGACAGGAGCCCTGTCCCGGGAAACATTCGACTTGGCGTTGGGTGAAGAGCTGTCCGGCCTGACAACTTCCGTGATCGAAGAAAATCTGGTTCATGCTCGCTGGGCTTATGATCAAATGCAAAATGTCCAGGGCTGCGTCCATTCTATCTCGCCCATTCCAGCCTCATCATATATGAAGCCGGACTGGATTGATTTGTCTTTTGAAGATGCCAAGACTTCGACCCCGGCCATCCATCGTGAACTGACCAGCGAAGACGTGAAAACCGGACTTTGGCGAACCATGCGGCCGGTGATAAACCGCGACCACTGCAAATCCTGCTACTGGATTTGCAGTACATACTGCCCGGACGGCGCTATCCGGGTAGACGGTGACGGACGACCTCATATTGACTACGTCCATTGCAAAGGCTGTTTAGTGTGTGCCAAACAATGCCCGAACAATGCCATCGAAGCGGTTCCTGAAAAAGAGGGGGACGTATGAGCAATCACTTGATGCTGACCGGCAACGTGGCCGCTGCATGGGGAGCTCGCTTGGCAGGAATCGATTATGTGCCAGCCTTCCCGATTACCCCACAGACCGAGATCATTGAAACCCTCGCGCGATGGATCGAGTTTGGCGAAATGGAAGCAAAGTTTTTGACTCTCGACTCGGAGCACTCAATGATAACTGCGGCTGGGGCAGCTGCAGCCACCGGTGTCCGTGTGTTTTCTGCGACGTCAAGCCAGGGGCTGCTCTATGGTATGGAAATGCTATATACCGTAGCCGGTTGGCGTTCGCCTTTTGTGCTTGTCAACGTCTCGCGTGGCCTGGCATCACCCATCACGCTGGAGCCTGACCATAACGATATCTTTGCGGCAAGGGACAGCGGATTCCTGCAGTTGCATTGCTCCACCTGCCAGGAAATTGTTGACGGTATTCTGCTTGCGTACAAAATGGCTGAGGATAGGCGAGTCCGATTGCCGGTGATCGTCAACCTCGACGGCTTTTATCTATCGTTCACCCGCGAGCCGGTCGATATCCCGGATGCTGATCATGTTGCCCAATTTCTGCCGTCATTCGATCCATTCAACCAGGGTTTCCAGGCCGTAGCCCCCTTTAATGAGGCTGTCGCCGTACTCGGTGGATCGTCTTACTCCTACTTCCGCTACCAGACTCACTTGGCGGCCATGAATGCTGAGGCTGTCATGTCCGAATGCGCAGCGCTCTTTGCCGAAACCTTTGGTCGTCAATATTCTGCGATCGAGAGTTATAGATGTGACGATGCAGAGGTAGTTTTTGTCATGATGGGCTCCTTTGCGACCAAGGCAAAAGCCGCAGTAGATAGTTTGCGCGAAGCCGGCCAGGCAGTCGGGCTTTTGCGACCTTTTCTTTTCAGGCCGTTTCCTTCTAAGGCTTTCCGCGAAGCTTTGGCTGGCAAGCATGGTGTTGCGGTTGTCGATCAGAACCTTGCTCCGGGCCTTGGTGGTGTCATCCATACGGAATTAGCTGCGCATCTTTATGGACACAGCGGTGATAAGCCGGTCTTGGTCAGCTTCATCGGTGGGCTAGGTGGCCGAGATATTGAGCAGGAAGAATTTTTCGAGATGGCCCAAATCACCCAACAAGCTGCTGACGATGGGCATCCACCACCGCCAAGGTTGCTTTATACCTCGTCCGAGTTACGGGAAATCAAGAAAATGCAGACCATTGCCCTCCACCAGGGCGGGGAGAAGTGCATATGAGCCAATCCCGCTTTAAAACCTTCAAAGACCTGCCGAAAGAACATTTGCTCGGCACCGGGACGGCGATGTGCGCCGGCTGCGGTGGTCTTGAAGCCCTGCATGAAATCTACGATATCCTCGGTGAAAAGACTGTGATTATCAATGCCGCCGGCTGCATGACTTTGTTGTCCGTCTATCCATACACGCCTTTCCGTGGGGGATGGTTGTACACATCGATGGCTTCGGCACCCGCCGGAGCGCAAGGCGTAAGAGATGCCATGGATATCCTTCTGGCCAAGGGACGAATGTCCACAGCAGAAGATATGGAGACTGTTGTGCTGACCGGTGATGGGGCGGCCTATGGTATGGGCCTCTCATCAACTTCCGGTGCCATAGAACGCAATCTACATTTTCTTTACCTCTGCTACGATAACGAGGGGTATGGCAATACCGGACAGCAAACATCTGGAGCCACACCTCATGCGGCTCGAACGGCCACAAATAGAGGGGTGGTAGGATATCCAGGCTTTAAAAAAGACCTATTTGCGATCTGGGCGGCACATGAACCAGCTTATGTTGCTTCTGTAATCGGCGCGGAACCGCTTGACCTGGCGCGCAAGGTCGATCTGGCGAAAAACATACATGGCCCACGCTTGATCCTGGCTCTGGCACCTTGTCCTACCGGCTGGGACTTTGAACCGGAAGAAACGGTTGAGATCGGCAAACTGGCCGTTCAAAGCGGTGTCTGGCCCCTCAAGGAGTATCGAAACGGCCAGATAAAGCACACCAAGATCCCGAAAAAAAGGATCCCGGTCGAAGACTACTTAAAACGCCAGGGTCGATTTGCTCACCTCTTTGAACCAAAACGCAACGATTCGCTTTTGCAGGAGATACAGACTCGGGTTGATGCTTACTGGTCCAGGTTCGAATGAGAAGACGAGACGACAGGAGAGGGCAGATGACATGACCGGTTTGAAGTGGAGTTATTTCCACCGCGGCGGCACAGAGAGATTACTTGGCAAGACGATCCCTGACATGCTGGCAGAAGTCGTCTGTCGTCATCCAGACAATGATGCCATTGTCTCACGTCATCAGAACCGTCGCATGTCGTATACCGAACTGGCCGAAGCCATAGACCAATTGGCCAAAGGGCTACTTGGTTTGGGTTTCGGGCGCGGTGACCGGGTCGGTGTCTGGTCGACGAACAACATCGAATGGGTGCTCCTCCAGATGGCCACCGCCCGGATAGGAGTTGTTCTGATCAACATCAATCCTGCTTATCAAAAGAAGGAGCTTTCATTCGCACTTGAGCGTTCCGAGGTTCAAGGGCTTTTCATCATCCCCTCTTTTCGAACCAGTAATTACGTGACCATGCTCACGGAGTTGATCCCGCAATTAAAGAACACTCAATGGTCATCTATGGAGACAGAAAAATTCCCTTTTCTCAGGATGATCGTCCTATTTGATCCTGCAGCGCCGAAACAGACCACCAAACCGCTCCCGGGATTCACGACTTGGGAAGAAGTTTTGAGCTGCGGTGACGGGATTCACACGAAAGACTTGAACGAGGTGACAGCGGCCCTGGACCGTGACGATCCAATCAACATCGAGTACACCTCGGGTACCACCGGCTTCCCCAAGGCTGTTATTCTTTCACATCATAACATTCTCAACAACGCCTGGTTCGGCGCCAAGGCTATGAACTTTACCGAGCGTGATCGTCTGTGCGTGCCGGTTCCATTTTACCACTGCTTCGGGATGGTCCTGTCCAACTTACTTTGCCTCTCTGCGGGAGCATGTATTGTACTACCAGACGAGCATTTCGACCCCTTAGCCACTTTGCAGGCGATCGAAGAAGAACACTGTACTGCGGTCCACGGCGTTCCGACGATGTTCATCGCGGAGCTCGAACATCCCCGGTTTGCCGATTTTGACTTGACCTCTTTGCGCACAGGCATTATGGCCGGCGCGACATGCCCCCCTGTACTGATGAAGCGCGTTATCGAAGACATGAATTGCAAAGACATCTTGATCGGCTATGGGGAAACCGAAGCTTCACCACTCACGCACTTGACCGACAGCAATGATAGTTTGGAAATAAGGACTGAGACGGTGGGCCGGAATTTACCGCATCAAGAAGTCAAGGTGGTCGACACAGCCACTGGACGTACCATGAGGGTTGGAGAGTCCGGGGAGATCTGCTTCCGGGGCTATCACGTCATGCGGGGCTACTATGGCGACCCGGAAGCTACGCGTGAGGCCATCGATACGAATGGGTGGTTACACTCTGGCGATCTTGGCGTGATGGACGGGGAGGGGTGTGTGCGCATCACGGGACGTTTGAAAGAAATGATTGTCCGCTCTGGAGAAAATATCTACCCCCGGGAAATCGAGGATTTCCTTTTCACCCATCCGAAGGTAGCCGAAGTTGCTGTGTTCGGGCTCCCGGACGACTATTACGGTGAGGTGGTTATGGCTTGGTTAAAACTTCACTCTGGCAAAAGCGCTACCGCCGAGGAGATCCAGGATTACTGTCGTGGTGAGATCGCTCACTTCAAGATCCCGAAATATGTTTGGTTCGTTGATGAGTTCCCGATGACGGTTACCGGTAAGTTGCAAAAGTTCAGAATGCAGGAGATGGCACTGGAAAAGATGGGCAGGACATCGCCGTAAGCCGCCGAATGTCAGATGTGAACACCCTGGACTACATCCTGAAAATTGACAGTGGGTATCGTCGGCGGTGATAAAGGTACAATGACTAGCCCATATGCCCGTCAATATGATTGATTAAAAACCCCCAGCTTTTGATGTAAAAGCTGAGGTTGAGTGCTAACTTAAATAAAAAAGTTAGCTCTGTTTTGGGAGAGATTGTCGTCAACGTTTAATGGCGAGTTTATTCTTATTATATTGCAGGGGCAGTAAGAATTTTACTTTATATAAGATCGCTCACAATTATGGAGAGAGGGCTTGGGTCGAAGAACCGAACGGAGGAGGTTGCACCTTCTGGGTGGAAATGGAGGATGCCTCTGGGCCTTAAAAAACAGAGCAATTTTGACCGTCCTGATTACCATTTGTCACGACATATGAGAGAAAAACCGGCTTATTATTGATAGAGGTATTCAGGAAGCTCTTTAATACACAATACGATGGCCGCCTGGATCAATTCCGAGCGGTCATTTTTATTTATCAGGGCCAGTAAGAATTTCGCATTTC
>JAOUDB010000098.1 GCA_029859485.1 Desulfuromonadales bacterium
GAGTTTGGTACAAGCCAACCCCGAGCAGCCTGTAGGCAACCTGAAGATCGCTCTTGAATACGAGGCCATGGCGATCAACGAAGAAGATATCCGCATCAATATGAATATGGGCCGCCACGGTGCAGCACTCCTGCCTGACAAGGTACGTATCTTGACGCATTGCAATGCGGGAGCCCTGGCAACGGGCGGGTACGGTACCGCCCTGGGAGTCATCCGCGCCGCAGTCGCTGCCGGCAAAGAGGTTGCTGTCTTTGCCGATGAGACCCGTCCCTTCCTGCAAGGTTCTCGGTTGACCGCATGGGAATTGCAGAGAGATGGCATCCAGACTGTTCTGATCTGCGACAACATGGCGGGCTACCTGATGTCGAAGGGCGCCATTGATGCGGTCATTGTGGGTGCCGACCGGATCGCGGCCAACGGCGATGTTGCCAACAAGATCGGCACCTATACCGTTGCCATTCTTGCCAAGGAGCACAAGATCCCTTTCTATGTCGCGGCACCGACCTCGACGATTGACCTGCAGCTCACTGACGGCTCACAGATTCCGATCGAAGAAAGAGATCCACGCGAAGTGACCCACATCGGCGAGCAACAACTGGCGCCGACAGGTATTGCTGTCTTCAATCCAGCCTTTGACGTAACACCAGCGCGCCTGATCAGCGCCATCATCACCGAACATGGTGTCGCCCAAGGGAACTACACAGAGCAACTGGCCGCTTATGTCCGGCAGAGCGGATAAATGACCTGATGACCTTTTCAGAGATTCGGACATGGTTAGAAGAACTCTTGACCGGTGATGAAAAAGCCCTTGCGGAGACTGCCAGAAAAGCTGGCTTTGCAGAACCGGCGAAGACCGCAACCAACCTGGTTCTTCTACAGGGAATATTTACAAGACCCAAGCTCGTCATCAACATTGCCAAGCACGCACTGACAACTGCCGACCCCGACCTGGCCCTCAACAATCTCGAGCGTTTAAGCGGTACTGTTAAAAATGAGCGACTGACCAGGATCCTGAGCCACCCCATACCATCGAATCAACTCCTGACAATTCTTGGTGCTTCACCGTTCCTGGCAGGGCTGCTCTGTCGTAGAGCCAGCTTTTTTGAAGGGCTGTTTGTTCAAGCCCAGATAGAGCAGACAAAAACCGAAGAACAAATGTGCGTTGAACTTCGTCAACTGATCGCTGATACGGCAGATACAGCGGCATTGCATCGTGGTCTACGCATTTACAAAGGCCAGGAGATGTTGCGTATCGGCGGTCGCGACCTGTGTGGTCTTGCAGAGTTGGAGGAGGTCACGGATGAACTCTCCTCACTGGCTGCAGCCACCCTGCAGAGGGCATTCGAAGTCTGCAGCGTTCAGCTTCAGTCCGACTATGGTTTGCCCCTTATCGATGCCGAGGACGATGAATCGCCGGAGACCGCTGAATTCACTGTGCTTGGCATGGGCAAGTTCGGCGGCTGCGAACTGAACTTTTCGTCTGATGTTGACCTGATCTACTTCTACAACTCTGATCGTGGCAAAACCACCGGCGTTAACGACCCTGTTCGAGGACTGCGCAACCAGATTTCAATCCATCAATACTTTGTAAAACTCTCTGAGTTGATCAGTAAGGCGATCGGACAGGCGACAGAAGACGGCTTCGTATTCCGCGTCGACCTGCGCTTGCGGCCGGAGGGCAACAGCGGAGAAATGGCCAATTCCATCGCCGCCGGAGAGATTTATTACGAGAGCTGGGGGCAGAGCTGGGAACGTTCGGCAATGCTTAAAGCGCGCCCCGTCGCCGGCTCTAAACGGCTTGGCGAGGAATTGCTGCAACGTCTGCAACCCTTCATCTACCGTCGCCACCTCGACTACGCCATGATCGATGACATCAAGATCATGAAGCAGAAGATCGATCGCAGCCTGACGCGTGAAAAAGAAGGGAAGTTGAATCTTAAGCTGGGACAAGGCGGAATCCGCGAAATAGAGTTTTTCATCCAGGCGCTGCAATTGATCAATGCCGGGAAAAAACCGCGACTGCGTGAACGCAACTCCCTCAAAGCTTTGCAACTTCTCTGCGCAGAGGAGCTCATTACCACCGAAGAGCGGGACAACCTGACTGACGCCTATCGTTTTCTGCGCACGGCAGAGCACCGCATTCAGGTGGTCCATGAACAACAGACTCACAACCTGCCAACCAGGCCGGACGAACTCAATGCGCTGGCAAGGCGCTGCGGCTTCCCTCATACCGACGCATTCATGGCAGAGCTGCAAAAGCACCGTGACAATGTCACGACAGTCTTTCATGATCTCTTCTATACCAGTGAAGAAGATCTGCCTGCCCAGGTCAGTCGCGAAGTGTCCCTTCTCTTTGATGACAACGCGGACCCGGACCTCTGCCTGGACATTCTTGAAGAAAAAGGCTTCCGGCCCCCGGAACCGGCTTTCGAGAGCCTCAAGATGCTGCGTCAAGGCGGCACCAAGGGTTACCTGACAGAACGGGCGCATCGACGACTCGACCGTATCGCTCCACTCCTCTTCCAGGAAGTCTTGCACTGCCCGGACCCACCGATGGCTCTGGCGAACATGGAAAAGTTTCTCGAAGCCTGTCGGCGGGCACGTGGCACTTACTATTCCCTGCTCGCAGAGAACCCGGAGATTATCAAGGTTCTGGTCTCGCTTTTTGCAACCAGTCAATTCCTGTCACGCAACTTTATCCAGCATCCGGAAGTTCTCGACACTCTTGTATCAAGGAGCTACGCCCAGAATATCAAGACCCTGGAAGACCTTGACAATGAGCTGACCGAATTGCTGGACAATGCTCCACATTATGAGGAACTGCTGAACACCCTGCGACGGTTCCGCAATGAAGAGTTTCTGCGCATCGCCCTCAACGATATCTATGGCCATACCCCACAGGGACACACCACGACACAGTTGTCTTTGGTCGCCGAAGTCTGCTTGCAAAAGGCAATGGAAATCGCTCGCAAAGAGCTGATCGAACGCTACGGGCTGCCTTATTGTGAAGGCAATGGAGACGCGCTGCATGAGGCAACCTTTGCGATCATCGGCATGGGTAAACTCGGCGGCATGGAGTTGAACTATCATTCCGACCTCGACATCATCTTTATCTACGAAGGTGACGGAAAGACCAGACCGGTCGAAGGGACCGACCCTGATCGCTTCAGGCCCCAGACCAATCAGCAGTATTTTGCACGTCTTGCTCAACGGATTATTTCAGTCCTGACCCTGATGACCCAGGAAGGGCATGTCTACGAAATAGACACGCGATTGAGGCCTTCAGGGAATCAGGGGCCTCTGGTCTCGTCCCTGCCAGCCTATCGGGAATACCACGAAGGGTCAGCGGCGCCATGGGAGCGTCAGGCGTTAATCAAGGCCAGGGTTGTCGCAGGCCACCCCGGACTAGCAGCAAATTACGACGCACTGACCGCAGAGATTGTTTACGAACAGCCCTTGCCTGAGAATCTCAAAGAAGAGATCTACCGACTGCGTCAGCGCATGGAGAAAGAACTCGGCCAGGAAAGTGCGGAGAATCGAAACATCAAAACCGGGCGTGGCGGCATGGTTGATGTTGAATTCATCGCTCAATACTTACAACTGCTCCACGGCAGAGAGCATATGTCGCTACGCTGTCGTAATACGGTGGAGGCACTGGAAGCACTCCGGAACGAAAACTTGATTTCGGAAAAAGACTGTGACAACCTCGTTATCGGCTATAAATTCTTAAGACGCCTTGAAAACAAGTTGCGGCTGGTACATGACCAATCAATTAATCAGTTGACGTCTGAGCCACTCTATCTTGCCAAACTGGCGCGGCATCTTGGCTATTCAGATGCCACCGGTCGACCGGAACAGTTGTTCAAGGATGAGTACTCCAGAATGACTCAGAACATCCGGGATATTTTTGAACGTATCTTGAACAGCAAGGAGATTGCTTGAGCATGATTCCGGAGGGGGGCAACAAGCATATTCTGGTCGTGGATGACGATCCTAATATTCGTCGTTTTCTCTCCGAGTCTCTGCGTCTGCAAGGATATGAAGTGCACAGTTTTGAAGATGCGGAAACCGCATTGGAGGACCTGGACAAGCACGACTTCTCCCTCGCTCTCCTCGACATCCTGCTTCCCGGCACCAATGGCTTGCAACTCTGCCGTAAGCTGAGAGGGATTCCCAAAACCAGCAAACTGCCGATCCTCATGATGACGGCTTTCTACAAGCAGGCAGACCACATTCAAGAGGCTCGTGAGCAATACGGAGCAACAGACTACCTGCTCAAACCATTCCCTCTAAAAACACTCCACGAAAAGATTGAAGCGTTGCTCGGTGCTCCGACAACCGCTTCTGAAACAGGCCGTCTGAGCATTGAAGGAAATCTCTCGGAAACGGCCTTTGCACGGATCCTTCACAACCTTTACAGCCTACGCGCGACCGGCCTCCTGCACCTGGAAAACAACAACCTGAAAAAAGTTGTCTACATTCGCAACGGCTATCCTATCTTTGTCCGGTCAAACCTGGTTCGCGAATTTCTTGGACAGATGCTGGTTCGCACCGGCCTCCTCAGCGACGAGGTTCTTGCAGAGTCGCTGGAAGCGTCCAAGCAGAGCAACCAACGACACGGCACGGCTCTGATCGAGATGGGTTTGCTCGAGCCCCACCAACTGAACGACGCTCTGCGTACCCAGGTGCTGGACAAACTCCTCGACATATTTTCCTGGCCGGAAGGCAAATACCGCTTTGTCCAGGCACGTGAATTCAAGCAGGGCGTCACCAGCATTGATCTTTCTCCCGCGAATTTGATTCTTCAGGGCTTGCGCGACCACGCTAACAGAGACCAGGTTTTGAAAATTCTTGAGCCACATTTTGAACATTACCTGCAACAGGCAGAGAGCCCTCTTTACCGTTTTCAGGACATCCAGCTCTCGGTCAACGAGCAACGCATACTTGCAAGTTGCCAGGGCAATGAGACCTTGAGTGAAGTTCTCAAACGGCACCTTTTGTCACGCAAAGAGGCAGAACCTCTTCTTGCGGCTCTCCTGACGACAGGGATACTCGTTGCGCGCATGGAGCCAAAAGAAGCAAAAGAGGACGTGGCTTGTGATGAGACAGAACTCACGAGAGCACGCAGAGAATCCTTTCTGAAAGATTACGCCTGGATGATGGAGCAGGACTACTTTACGCTCCTAGGTGTGAGTGAGTCGGACTCGCGCGAGCAAGTTCGCAAATCGTTTTACAACATGGTCAAAAAATATCATCCGGATCGTTTTTTTGAGCAGAACGCACTTCCCGACTTGAAGGACAAGGTTAACGCCCTCTTTCAACATATCAGCGACGCGCACGAAACACTGAGCGATGCAAATACCAAAGCTCGTTATCTTAACGACCCCCAGGGAGAGAAAAGTTCCTCGGCCACCAGCCTGGATAATATCCTGCAAGCTGAAACAGCTTTCCGGAAGGGAATCATTTTCTTTAGAGTTAAAAAATACGACCAGGCACAAAAAGCTTTTGCCGAAGCCCTTGAAATCTGTCCAAACGAAGCTGAGTACCTGGTGTACCGGACGTGGTCTGCTTACAAATTCAATCCCAAGACAACGGACATCATTAAGACCCGCACAAACCTGCTGCGGGCGATAGAGTTGAATCCCACGCTGAGCCTTGCGCATCTGTTCCTGGGCTATCTATGCAAGGACAAAGGCAATGAAAAGGAGGCACGGCGCCACTTTGAAAAGGCCATTCAAGTCGACCCTAATTGCACCGAGGCCTTGCGGGAGATACGACTAATGAGTATGCGAAAAGAAAAAGAGAAAAAAGGCTTGCTCGGAAGAATGTTTAGCTGAGAATCAAGGAGTGCCATTAACAACCGGCATGGCGAGCCAGCTGAGGCAAGTGTCATTAAGAGAAATCCCTTCTCTTGCGCAGGCACACTCAATGCAGTTTTTTTCTATAAAGCGTTTTAACCGCTCAAACATCTCTATTTTGGTCGGCTTGAAAAGGACTCCGATCTGCGGCTGCAGACGGCTCGACGAATCCCCCGCCGGGATGCAATAGAGAACTTCAGAGGGAATCCTCAAAGTTTCACCCTCAAGTTTTAGTTCAAGGGTCAACTCTGCACCACGGGGAATTTCCCTGGCACAGGTAAGACGTCCACCTCGGTCAGAAAGAGAAACCAGCTGACCTTGCAGCCACTCGCTCTCAATTTTCAATTCAACCGGCATGTCCATGGCCACCCGAATGTTTCTACGGGGTGTTGGAAAGAAATGAGCTTGAAGAAGGAGATACAGTTCACTCAGAGAGATGGGAGTCGTCAGAAAATCACCCTTTTCAAGAGGCATGGACGTCAACCAAACCACCTGAACATCATGATCGGGCAGTTCCACACCGCGTTCAACAAAAGCCACCGTAGCTGTAGAGAGATCTTCAACCGCGAAAAACTTCCAATCGGCAAGAATGCTGGTCAACAGTTTACTGAACTGTTGACTGCGCGTAATCACCGCGACCTGTTTTATTTCAGACTGCTTACCCCCGAGCAACAATATCAGCGCTCCCCTTGTATAAAAACATCATGAAAATCAATGACAATGGCCGTACAGTCATCAAACAAGGGTTGACCCTTCAAGTAATGGCGAACCTCGGCAAAAAGACTGTCCAGAAATGCCATATGATCACCCTCAAGTCTGCGAACGGCTTCTTCAAGGCGTTCAGTACCGAACATTTCACCTTGAGGGTTACTGCTGTCAATGACGCCGTCAGTATAAAGCAGCAACCGATCGTTATCAGCAAACTGAAATGAGTCTACCCGAAACTCGGCCTGCTCGAAATAACCAACAGGATGACTTGTGGCTGGCAACCGTAGCAGCTCGCCATTTCGCTTCACCAGACCGGCAGGATGCCCGGCGTTGACATAAGTCATACTTTTGTTCTGCGGATCAATAATACCCAAAAAAAGTGTTGCTGAGAAAAAGTGGTCGAGTTTTTCCGAGCGCTGGGCAAATGTTCGTAAACACCGATTGAGGGCAGAAACGACCTCGTGGGGGTCACAAACATCCCTGACAGCACGGTGAACAAAGCCATAAACCAATGCCATGACCACCGAAGCATGCAGGCCATGACCGGTCACATCGCCGACAAGCAAAACCTGACAACCATCATCAAGTTCAATGAAATCGTAAAAGTCTCCACCAAGGACGTTCGCCATACGGCTTCTGGCCGCCATGCAACACCAACTGCATAAAGGGGAGTCTTTAGGCAGGAGCAGTTTTTGAACCTCTCCGGCCAGCTTGACTTCCAGCGGATCTGAGGTGTTGGGCGCCCCACCCGAATACCCCAATTCTGAAACCATCAACCCTCCTGCTCATCCAACTCCATCAGTCTGGCCAATTCACGGTCCAGCAAGTGTCTCGGCTGAACATTGCTTAGAGCACGAATCATGCTTCTTTTGAGATAAGGATTTTCGTCTGCAAGCTCAGTCAGAAGTTGCTTCATACGCTGTCTTTTCTGGTCTTCTTGTCCCATCACGGGACAACCGCAGTCAATGACAGGAAATTCGTTCTGGCGAGCTAACTTGATTATATCGGATTCTTCCACATAAACCAGAGGACGAATCACCGTATGACGTTTATTATCTGCCAGGAGTTTCGGACTCATGGCAGCAAGTTTACCAACATAAAACTGATTGAGCAGCAGGGTCTCGATAAAATCATCAAGATGGTGTCCGAGGGCAATCTTGTTGCACCCGAGCCGGTCGGCCACGGAATAGAGAACACCGCGACGAAGGCGCGCACAAAAAGCACAGTAGGAAGAACCGGGGCGTCTTTTTTCTTCAATAATCTCTGTGCAGTTCGTGCTTTCCATATGCATCTGGAAACCACATTGCATCAGATAATCTTCCAGAACACCTTTGCGATAACCAGGAAAGCCGGCATCCACATTCACTGCGATCAACTCGTAATTAATCGGGGCACGGCGTTGTAGTTGCGCGAGAATATGCAACAGAGCGTAAGAATCTTTACCACCGGATACAGCAACGGCAATACGGTCGCCATCTTCAATCAGGTTGAAATCGCCAACCGCCTGGCCGGTGAGTCTTTTGACTTTGCGAAAGAGGGCATTATTGAGTAGCACTGTCGTAATCCCGCTTCTTTTGAGATTTGCAACACAGTTGCTCACTCAAGTTAATATAAGACCAAAGCATTTAACGCTATAGGTCTAAACTTTTCAAGGGGAGAAAGCAACGGC
>JAOUDB010000543.1 GCA_029859485.1 Desulfuromonadales bacterium
AGGGCTCGGCTTGCAGAGCGGTGCCAGTCACCGTCGTACTTGGTATTGTCGCCTTCGCCGGAGAGGCCATTGACACCGAAGCTGGCCTCAAGATCGAGGCGTGGCAAGCGTTGGTTGTCGGCATAGACCAGCGCAATCTTACGAGACTCGATCTCCAGCCGAGCCTGCTGGAGATCCGGCCTCTTCTTGAGCCCGGTTGCGAGCGCGTTCACCAGGTCAGGGCTTTTTTCATCTCTGACCTCGGGTAAATCAGCCTGCCAGCTCTGCGGTAATTGTGCTTCCCCCTGCTCGATCAATTCAAGGAGTTGATTGCGCGCCAGGGTCATCTTTTGTTTAGTCAGAAGCATATTCTCCTCTCGACCGGCCTTTGCCGAGCGGGCTTCGTTGACTTCGGTAACGGGTATGAGGCCGGCATTAAATTTACGCTGGTTGCCATCGAGAAGTTCCTGTGCCAAGTCGCGGGCAAGGATTGCGTAGCGATACTCCTCATCAGCTTGCACCAGGTCCAGGTATGTCAGTTCGATTTCAGCTGCAAGTTGCTGGGCCCGACTCAAATAACCGAGCGCCGCCTGCTGCTGTCGTGTTCTGGCAATCTGTAAACTTGTTGTATTGATATCGATACCCATGTCCTTGAGTAATGGTTGGGTCAAGTCAAGGATCAGGTAAGTCCGATAGGCGGGGTCAAGTTGATCAGCCAGAGCGTCACTGTCATTACTCTCTCCGATCAGGCTGAGGCGTGTCTCCAGACCTGTCGCAAAGGTCTTCCTCAGCGCTGCCTCAGCGCTTGCCTGGTCTGCAATAACAAGATCATCAGCAATAACCCCTGAAGCGACCGGAAGTTCACTACGACTAACCCCGAGTCCAAGTTCTGCCAGGACATCAAAACGACCTTCTTCACCCATGATGCCAGCGTCAGCTCGCTCCACATTGAGGCGGGAGATCTGCAGATCAAAATTGTACTGAAGTCCCAAAGCCAGAGCCTGCTGCAGACTGAGGGTTTCAGTCTCGGCAAAACTCGTTGTTGAGAAGGCCAGAAGGATCAGGGCAATGACTATCTTTCGCATGATTTTCCTCACATTTCGAGCTTGCGCTGTTCTAAAAATTGCTGCCTCAACTCTTGCCAACCGCTTTGAACGTCCAACGGGGCCTGAGCTATCGCCGCTGGTCCGTGAAGGGCCTGCAGGACCAGTGAGCGGCAGAATATTTTGGCATTTTCCAGGCTCGTCACATCGCCACTGTAAATGGACGACAGAACCAGAATGTAGAGTGCGTGCAGATGGGCGATCAAAAGCAGAAGTTCACTCTCAGCAGGCAACTCCCCGCGAAGCTGCGCCCGGCCCAGGACTTCTCCGAGCTTGTTCAGGTAACGCATATCCAGATCACGGCTTCTTAATCGGGTGTTCTCGCCGGGGAAGGTCATCTCGCGGGCGAAGATGCGACCAAACTCTCGATTCTCCGTGACAAAGGTAATCTGCCCCATCATGTAAGCGACCAACTGGTCAACCAGGGAGGCCTCTTCGTCGATCTTACGATCCAAGGCGGCAAAAGCAAATTCGAGCTCAGCCTCGCAATAAGCCAGAAAAATCTCTTCCTTAGCCTTGAAGTACCCGTAAATCGTGCCCTTGCCAACACCTGCCGCGCGGGCCAGTTCATCCATACTGGTCTGCTCAAAACCCTTTTCGGTAAAGAGTTTGACCGCCGCATCAATGATCGCCTTGCGGGTCTGCTGTTTTTTCTGTTCACGCACTCCAGACATAAGAACCTCCAGATAAAGTCGACCGCGGTCGAGATTTTACACCTCAAAAAGGATATGTCAAGACAAAAGTCGACCGCGGTCGGGTTTATCTGGCGACCACTTCAGCGGGCGACAAAAAGACGAGCACTCCAGACCTGTCTGGTTTTGGTTTGACATGGTTTCGGGGGTAGGGTAGAAGAAACCTTGGCCTAATCACCTTACCCTGACTTTTGAGAGGACGTGACGATGAAAAGATTTGCTTTTTTGGCTCTTGCCATACTGATGACCCTGCCCCAGTTGGCGACCACAGCCGAGGCAAACGACAAGAAGATCAAAGCCGGCTTTATCTACGTCGGACCGGTCGGTGACGCTGGCTGGACCTATGCTCACGACGAGGGTCGTAAAGAGATGGAAGAGCTCTCGTTTGTCGAGCCGTCCACCTATATTGAATCCGTTCCTGAAGGTGCTGAATCTGCACGCGTTATCAACGGCCTGGTCCGCAAAGGCCACAACCTGGTCTTCACCACCAGCTTCGGCTACATGGACGCGACCCTGGACGTTGCCAAGCGCAACAAAGACGTCGTCTTCATGCACTGCTCAGGATTCAAGTCTGCCGAGAACGTTGGCAACTACTTCGGTCGTATGTATGAACCCCGCTACCTCTCCGGCATCGTTGCCGGCAAAATGAC
>JAOUDB010000544.1 GCA_029859485.1 Desulfuromonadales bacterium
CCGCTGCCGGAACTGATCGTTCATGTCGGCAAGGTCACCAAAGGAACCCTGGAGATGGGTCAAGACGTTCAGCTTACAGTTGATACCACGGCCCGTCAGGCCACCGCTTTGAACCACACGGCGACGCACATCCTGCACGCCGTACTGGTCGAGGTTCTTGGCGACCACGTCAAGCAGGCGGGCTCACTGGTGGCGCCAAAGCGTCTGCGTTTCGATTTCAGCCATTATACTG
This sequence comes from Desulfuromonadales bacterium, assembly GCA_029859485.1. Taxonomy (GTDB): domain Bacteria; phylum Desulfobacterota; class Desulfuromonadia; order Desulfuromonadales; family BM103; genus M0040. The sequence continues at coordinate 233 of JAOUDB010000544.1, forward strand.
CGATCTCTCATGATGAGCTTAAGCGAATCGAAACCGAAGTCAACCGGCGCATTCGTGAAAACCGTTCAGTGGAGACCCGCGAGATGTCAGCAGACGAGGCTATCGCAGCGGGAGCAACAGCTCTCTTTGGCGAAAAATACGGTGAGCGTGTCCGAGTCGTCAATATGGGTGACTTCAGCATGGAACTCTGCGGGGGCACTCACACGTCCGCAGCCGGAGATATAGGCCTTTTCAAAATCATTCAGGAGGCAGGTATCGCCGCCGGCGTGCGTCGTATCGAAGCCGCTACCGGAGCGCGTGCCCTCGACCTGATCCAGCAGCAGGATGATAGCCTGAGCCGCATGGCCGGACTGGTAAAAAGTGATCGCCCGCAGTTGGAAACCCGTCTGGTTAAGATAGTTGAACGGCAGAAAGATCTGGAGCGCGAGCTGGCGACCCTGGAAAGTCGTCTGAAAGCGGGCCAGGCCGACGACATCATGAGCAAGGTCGTGGAGATTGGCGATGTCAAACTCCTGGCCGCTGAAGTTGATTCAACAGATGGTAAGGGCTTACGGGAGATGGCAGACAAGCTCCGAGACAAACTCGGTTCCGGAGTCGTCGCAATCGGCTGCCCTCACGAAGGCAAAGTCAACCTGCTGGTTGCTGTCACCTCCGATCTGACCGGGAAACTGCATGCCGGCAAGCTGATCGCGGTTCTGGCAGAAGAGGTCGGCGGTCGTGGTGGCGGTCGACCGGACCTTGCCCAGGCCGGTGGAAGTCGACCCGAGAAGCTCGCCTCAGCCTTGAGCAGGGTGGCGGACCTGGTGCGAAACCCATAACTTAAGCAGAGGCCAAAAACCAAGCCCCTGAGGCAGGAGCTTACAGCGGAGTCACCATGCGCCTGGAAACACGCGAAGAAGCTCAACTGTTGCAGCAGCTGGAGAAACCGACCCTTCTCATCGTCGACGACGAAGAGATAATTCGCGATCTCTGCGCCAGGGCACTGAAAGACTATCGAATCCTTCAAGCCGAAAATGGCCAGGCAGCCCTGAAGATTCTGGAACAGCAAGAGGTCGACCTGGTCTTGGCAGACATTATGATGCCGATCATGAACGGCCTCGACCTGCTGCAGCAGGTTAAGGAACGTGACCCTTCGCAGTTGGTCATCGTCATGACCGGGTATGCAGACAAAGACATTATTCTGCGTGCCCTCAAGGCTCGCGCCGACGACTTCATACAGAAGCCGATCAATCTTCTCCAACTCAAAACAACGATCAGTAAGGCCATGGAGCAAAAAGCTCTGCGCCGCGAGCTGTTGCAATTAAAACAGCTCGATCGCATCAAGTCTGACTTTCTAGGCCTCATCTCGCACAAGCTACGCACCCCGACGACCTCCATATCCCTCTTCATTCAGAACCTCGCCAGCGGAGCTGTCGACACCGAAGAGGCCGGTTTCACTGAAGCACTCAAAGCCATTCAGGAAGAATCGGAGTATCTGGCTTACCTGATTCAGGATCTTCTCTACTACAGTGACATTATTCTCCAGGACAACGAGGGCAAGGCCACAACGGAAGATCTGAAAGAAATTGTCATGAGCCTGTTGGCAGAAAAACGCTCTGCGCTCGAGAAGAAAGGCCTGACCCTGCAGAGCAGGCTGGCCGGCAGTTGGCCGGCCATTATGGCCGATCGCCGGCGTATTGCTTTTGCCCTCAACGCCCTCTTGGACAATGCGATCAAGTTTACTCCGCCAGGAGGTGAAATCACACTTACGGGAGAGATTACAGAGCAGGATCTCTCACTGACGATTACCGACAACGGGCCAGGAATGACCCACAAAGAGGCAGTCAAGGTCTTCGAGAAGTTTTATCAGGTTGACCCGCATCGCACAGGCCAGGTCCGTGGTTTTGGCCTGGGGCTCTTTTACGCCCGTAAATTTATCCGTGATCATGGTGGCACAATTCATCTGGACACAGTTCCAGGTAGAGGAACAGCTGTCACAATCCAGCTCCCCAGGAGGAAGTCGGACAATCCATGACCCGGCTGCAAATTCGACCCGTATAGTCCCGCAGCCTCCTAGACTGGCAAACGACTGATACAAATCGGACACCCTTCCCCGCCCTGCCAGATTTTTTCCCGGAGTCTCAGATTGAGTCTTCAACAACTTCATCCCGAATCTATTCTTTGCTTTTTTTGTCTGCCGTTTCG
>JAOUDB010000545.1 GCA_029859485.1 Desulfuromonadales bacterium
AGGCAAGCTGGCCGGTGTTTTGACACTCGTCGGCGACACTCTGAAAGGTTTCTTGCCATTGCTGGCATTCAAAACCTGGCTGGAACCAACACCGACACAACTCGGAATTGCCAGCGCCATTGCCATTTTGGGCCACTGTTACCCAGTCTATCTCAAATTCAAAGGGGGCAAGGGCGTGGCTACGGCGCTCGGCATCTTCCTGGTGATTTCACCCAAAGCAGTCTTTTTCGCCCTGATTGTCTTTATCCTGACTGTTGCAATAACCCGATATATATCCCTTGGCTCGGTATTGGCGGCACTTTCCGCACCCTTGGTGATTCTGCTCCTGAACCATCAGCAGCCTGTTTTCTTGGCCACGCTCTTTATCGCCGCACTGGTCATCTGGCGACACAACAGCAACATCAGACGCTTGCTCGATGGCACCGAGAATCGTTTCAAGGCTTGAGCCAGTCCTGAAATCTTGACTTTTCCTGAGAAGACTCCAAAAATGTATCAATGTCAAAAAACTGATTTTTACTGGAGTCCCCTTTCATGACCTCACGCACCCGGAACCTGACCCTGATTATCTTCACGCTGATCGGTCTCCCCCTACTATGTGCCGGACTCTGGTTACAAAGTTTCCTTACGACTCCTGTCATTCCATCACAACCACAAACCATTGAGATCAAGCAAGGCAGCTCCTTTGCACGTATTGCCGCACAACTGCAGACAGCAGGAGTTGTCAGCGACGTGCGTCGTTTCACCCTGCTGGCCCGTTGGCGCAAAGCCACAGCGCAGGTCCACGCCGGCGAATATCTTTTTGAGACCTCAGCAACACCAGACCAGGTCCTTGCCCGTCTGGTCGCCGGTGATATTCGCAAGTTCCAGGTTACGATCCCGGAAGGCTTTAACCTGCAGGAGATTGCTGGCCGCCTCGAAAAAACAGGGGTCGGCTCTGCGCAGGAATTTCTCTCTCTCTGTAAAGACGAAGCTTTTATCAAAGAGCTTGGGATAGAGGCGACCTCGCTCGAGGGGTATCTTTTCCCCGAGACCTACACCTACACTTCATCGACAACTCCGCGGCAGCTCTTGAGCGCCATGGTGGGACAACTCGATTCCCAGATCACTGAAGAACTTCTGGAAAACGCTGCCGCGTTGAAGCTTGATCGACACCAATTGATCACACTGGCGTCGATTGTTCAGAAAGAGGCCGGCAACCTGATGGAGATGCCACTGATATCTTCCGTATTCCATAATCGACTCAAGCGAGGTATGCCGCTGCAAGCAGACCCGACAGTCATCTACGGTGTTGCTGATTTCGATGGCAACCTGACGCGCAAGCACCTGAACACGCCTACCCCATACAATACCTACCGCATGCGTGGCCTGCCTCCGGGCCCCATTGCCAGTCCCGGCGGGTTTGCCCTGCACGCAACAGCGAGCCCTGCAGAGGGTAAAGACCTTTACTTTGTGGCACGAGGGGACGGCACCCACGAGTTCAACGCCACATTAAAAGAGCACAACCGAGCGGTGCGCCGCTATCAACTGCGGCGGCGCTGAAAAAACCAATCAGGAAGGCACGAGTTATGGCCATGCGCATCCTGCTGGCTGAAGAAAACCTGCAGCTGCCTGCAGCGATTTCCGGTCGCCTCAAGCAGCAGGGCTTTGATGTCCAGCATGAGTGCGATGGTATCGCGGCTCTGCGAGCTATTGCCGCCGAGCCTACGGATCTGCTGCTGATCGAGCTCAAGCTGCCCAGCCTGTACGGAATTGAGCCGGTTAAAAAGTTGCGCCAAAGCCCGCGCACCAGTAAACTGCCCGTAGTTGTAGTTACCGGTTATTACAAGGGCGAAAAATTCCAAACCGTCGCCAAGACTCTCGGCATTCACCACTATCTGGAAAAACCGCTTAAGGCTGCCGACCTCATGACAGCGATCCAGCAAGCAATCAACCCGAGCCCCTCAGCGACATCGGAACCAGTCGCTGCGGCACGCCCTTTCGCACAACATTTACGGATAGCATTTCTTAAAGCGTTTTTCCGGTCTATTGACTTTGAGGTATCCGGACACCTTGCGCATGCTGACCTTTATCAACGGCGCTCCGGTCACGTTACGTCCTGGTTACAATCATCGTGACTTTGGTGATTTTCTCCGTAGCCGGGGTCAGCTTTCCGATGATGAATACAACTACTTCACAACCACAGTGGCTTACCGACACGACATCCTGGTACAACTATTCTATGAAGGGTTCCACAAGCACGCCGGCCAAACGGCTCTGCAGATGCAGCAGACCTTCAAAGACAAATATCTTCTGCTGGGCCAGAAGTATTATCGGCACATCAAGTTCCTGCGCTTGAATGAAATGGAAAAACGCTTTTTACAGGGCCTTGATGGCCAACGAAAACTTGCCGAGCTGATCGCTGA
>JAOUDB010000099.1 GCA_029859485.1 Desulfuromonadales bacterium
ATAAATCCTGTTGCAACTCATTCTTACATTACCTAGGGATATTTAGTGTGCGAGTGGCGTATGACAAAACTAGGCACTGTATATCTGATCAAGACCATGACATACAAACGGATGAACTACCCCGCAGAAAACTGCAGGGAATAAGTCCCACCTATTGATTAAACTTAAGTGCAGTTTAAGTGCAGTTCAAGAGACAATCTGAGACAACCTAAAACCACACACACAAGCTATGCAATTAATTGCAACACCCTGTCAACAAACAAAAAAAGCCAGTTCATGGGAACTGACCTTTTTCTTCAAATGGTGGAGGTGGCGGGAATCGAACCCGCGTCCGAAAATCTTTCACGTCAAGCGTCTACATGCGTAGTTCGTGTTTTACTTAACCCTCATTAACTCCCACGAACAGGATTTTTTGAGGGGGAGCCCGCTTAAGTTTCGCCTAAGTGCCACGGACACTCACAAAGGCTATCCCACTATAATTAACGTCTTCTGCACCACATGGGCGATGAAACAAGAGACGTAACAGCAATTAAGCTGCTAATGCGTAACGAACGTCAGTATCGGCGTTTGTATGTGTTGGGCTTTGTTACGGAGCCAGCCCACTCCGGCATGCAACCAGCGCTTCCAATCCCCGTCGAAACCTTGGCACCCCCCTTAAATCGTGTAACTCGTTATTAGTGACTTGTGACTAGTAAATCACTAATCACACCCTTTTCTTATTTATCTTAATTCATGGAGAGTTAAGCGATAATGTCTTATTATATACTTTAACTCTACAGCTTACAACTTATAGCTTACAGCTTGCTCTCAGTCTCTTTCTCTTATTGCTCTTGATGCTTCGCGATCAGCCTGCTGGCGTTTGAGCGTTTCGCGTTTATCATAGAGCTTTTTACCACGGCAAACACCGATTTCCAACTTGGCCTTGCTGTCTTTGAAGTAAACCTTGGTCGGCACCAGGGTCAACCCCTTTTCGGCCACTTTCTTGCTCAACTTCTCTATCTCATAGCCGTGCAAGAGCAACTTGCGCGCACGCAGCGGATCGTGATTTTCACGATTGCCCTGCTCGTACGGGCTGATGTTCATATTGTCGACAAACACCTCACCATTACGAATCCGGCAATAGGCTTCCTTGATGCTCACCTGCCCCAGGCGCATCGACTTAACCTCGGTGCCCTGGAGAACCAGACCCGCTTCTACAACTTCATCAACGAAATACTCGTGATAAGCCTTTTTGTTATTGGCGATAATTTTTATGCCCATGAGAAAACCCAGCGATAATCTATAAGCTTTAAGTTAAAAGTTTTAAATCTCTAAGATTTTAAGGTCAAAATCTTACCGCTTGCAGCTTACGGCTTATAACTACGATTTAGAGATCCTCTTTGAGGATCTCAACGATCTTCGGCATATAACTTTCCTTATTCAGCACGTTGCTGCCAACGCGCAGAATCACAAAGCTGCCGCTCATGAAGGAGACCCCTAAAATAGCCGAAAGCAGGTTGGGGTCAAGACCGGTAGAAGTTGACTCGGCGACCAGTTTGCCTGCAATAGCACCGATGACCAAGGCAATCAGGGGGACGATATATAACAGAAAAGAAGACTGCAGGAAAGACTTCGTTGTGGTTGCGATGCGAACCTGTTCGCCGACTTCGGCGGCGAGGGGGTTGTGTACCTCGATCAGTCGGGTGTTATCGTCATCACCGAGGGCGCAATTGCCATTGGTCGCACAATTTTCGCAGAGACTGCTCTTGGTACACATGACCACAGCAATCATCTTACCTTTCAATTCGACAACAGTACCAACTTCTTCAATCATAACAGTTTGTTATCCGTTTTTAGCAGCTTTAATCTCTAAACGGCCATATCTATTGTGGTACAGCAGAATCTTACCACGTAATCTCCTGGACTAACAAACTCATGGCAGAACGAACAAAAGGTATTAGAGAAGGGGTTAAGTTTATAGCAAGACGTTCTCACCGGCCAGATACAGGTGGGTGACATTAACATCATTACCAGAAGCACAAAGTGTCTCTTCCAACGCATCGACTTGTGGCAGGGAAGGAAGTGTAACAACTTGGAAGGAGGCCTCCTGACCAGGAGCCAGTTGCCCCATCCTCTTCTCAATGCCAAGAGCTTTCGCTCCACCAAGAGTGGCTATTTCAAGCCAGTCACGTGGCTCTGCAGTTTCTGCAAACCATTCAACAGCAAAGGCTAGTTCATCCCAGAGGGAAAGGCTGTCCGAACTCGCCAGGCTGTCAGTGCCCAGGGCCAAAGGGATACCGGCGTTCAGGTAATCAGTGACGGGAGCCTTGCCAACATTCAGAGCAGCGTTGGAGCGGGGGCAAAGAGCAACAGAACAACCCCTCTGCTTTAACATCGCTACATCAGCAGGGTTTACATGAACGCCATGAACGATCAAGTCGCCTTCTTTCAGCCTCCCTTCGCTACAGAGAGAGCGAACCGGGCTGCAACCAGGCGGTTGACTGAGCAGAGGGTCCCATTTTGCGGTAGAAAACAGTTTGTCGGCGATAGCGCCTGTGCCGTCGCGCAGGAATTGACTTTCAGGTTCTGATTCCGCGAGATGAATCGTGCACCGCAAGGCGAACTCTTTTGCAAAGGCAAAGACCAGATCTGTAGCAGAGGCTGACAACGTATAAGTGGCATGGGGAGAAAGTCCCCAGCCAAGGTTTTTTGCCGGAGGCTTAACAGTAAGCGACTTGATAGATAACAGGCGCGCTTCGATTAAATCCAAATCATGGCCAAGGACTTCAGCAAAGACTTGCCCGTACAAGGGCGACTCCAGATAGGCCTCGACGGCATTCAGACTCGTGAAGATATCGCCAACGGCACCCGTCCCGGCAAGCAAGGAAGCTTTCAATCCTGCTTCGAGCGAAGCTTTCAGCTGATCTTCGCCAACGTCCATCCTTATGCGCACCAGCCAGAGAATCCAGTCGACGAAATTCTGTGGGGCAAGAGGTTCACCAGCCGCAGCCGCCCAATCAGAAAAGGCGGTAAGCTCAAGGTGCGCGTGGGCGTTGACCATCGGCGGCAAGAGTACCGATTCGCCAAAATCAACGAGAACCGCTTCAGGATGAGTCTCAGCGAGGTCACGATAATAACCGACCGCCCGAATAAGGCCTGACTCAACGAGAACGGCCCCATCTTCTACCAAGGAAGAGATGATTGGCAGGACGTAGCGGGCCCTGTAGAGGGTCTGTTTGCTTATAACAGGCTCAGGCACAGGCAACCTTGTGAGAAACGACAATCAACCCACAGAGAGTATTGACTTGCTCCAGGAGTGACTGGATATCCTGTTGCAGGACGATCGTACATTGCTCCTCAAGGACAGAAGTGAGGATTTCATCGGTGGTCAGCGGGTTGGCCAGCACCACGCGCATAACGGTCAGCTCCTGAGCGTGTCCGGGCACTTTCAGACGCGTTCTTGAGACGAAGGTTTTGCCGGCCTCACGCTGATCTTTCTGCAACAGCTGGTTGACCTGATCGATCAGGGCATTAATCTCAGCAGACTGTTCGTCCTTGGCTTGAGCTAAAGCCTGCTGAACGTGTTTCGGACAGTAACGATAGGTGAGGATATTCAGTTGCGGTGTATTGGTCAGCTCGAAATCCGGATGCTGAAGAATCATTTGCGCAAAAGAGTTAGCGCGCTCGATCCCCAGATCAATGAGGAGCTCATAACCCTTTCGGCCGATGATTGAGAGACCGGCGTGGACCAGCATCGCCATGCCGGGTCGAGAGCCTTCGAGGGTATGACTGCCGAGGTCCTTGGAGCCGTGACGCAGGATATAGTTGGCGTGATGCTCGATTGCAGAGAGCGCTGTGGGATCTTTAAAAAGCACCATCCCCGCCCCCATCGGCACATAGAGCTGCTTGTGGGCATCGATGGTCACAGAATCGGCACGGGAAATCCCGTTCAGCAGGGGACGATAACGTTCGGAAAAAAGCGTCGGGCCTCCCCAGGCGGCGTCGACATGGAAATGGCAACCCAATTCAAGAGCGAGGTCGGCCATTTCGTCGAGAGGATCAACGGTGCCGGTCTCTGTGGTTCCGGCAATCCCAACCAGCGCCAGGGGACGAATGTTCTCGTCCTGCAAACGACGACAGGTCTCTTTAAGCTGAGTCATGTCGATACGGTTGTTGCTGTCGGTCTCAACCTTGACCAGGTTATCCCGCCCCAGGCCAAGCAGATCGACGGCCTTGCCAAGCGAGTAGTGGCCGCGACTGGAAACGAGGACAGCGAGGCCGTCGCAATCGAGATGTCGTAATGCGCGAGCCAGACCTTCCTTGGCTATACCGCCAAAGTCAGCGGATGGAGCGCAGAGCGTGTTGCGGGCGACCCACAATGCGGTAGCATTCGCGATCGTGCCTCCCGAGCAGAAGGCACCAAGGGCATGTTGACTGTTGTGAATCCATTGCTGATAGAAGGCATCTTCGCCCTGGTAGACAAGATGGTGAAGCATGGCCAGAGCTTGACGTTCCAGCGGTGTGAAGGCTTTGGAGGTCTCAACCTTGACCAGATTCTGGTTCAATGCCGTCATGATCCTCGAGAGCGGCAACATGAAATATGGCAGCGCAGAGGTCATGTGACCAATAAAACCGGGCGCAGCGGTATGCACAGACTGGGCAACTAACTTCTCTTTAACAAACTCGGTGTATTCCGAGACAAAGGTAGGTTCTTCGGGAATGGTCGAGAGTGAGAAGTCGGCCTCGATCTCTTCGAGGCTGCGTTCAAGAGCAACGATGTGCGTTTGCAGGAAACCGGCGACATCTTTGGATATCGCCTGATCGATCTCGCCAAGAGTCGATTCGGGCGCTTCCGGAATCGTAAAAATCCGGTAGAGGTTTTCCAGGGTCGCGCGTGCCGTATCTTGGGTCATCATATCTTAAGCCTAAGAGATGAGGTTGCCGTTATCGATCAAGCGGGTTTTACCAACAGAAACCGCCAACAACATGACCGATTCGTGATCAATTGTCGTTACCTCTTCAAGACTCTGCGCATTGCAGATCTTTACGTAATCAATTTTCAGATCGGCCTCGGCATGCAAACGACCCTGGGCCATGGTCAGAATCTTTTCGGCATCTGACTCTCCATTCTGAGCCATCTCGACTGCTTGACGCAAGGTGCTATTAACAACCAACGCCTGCTGCCTCTCATCTTTGGAGAGATACACGTTGCGCGAGCTCATGGCCAGGCCGTCTTCTTCGCGAATGATCGGCATACCTACAATCTCTATCGGGAGGTTAAGATCAGTGGTCATGCGGCTTATCACTGCCAGCTGTTGAAAATCCTTGCGTCCGAAAAGGGCGACGTGCGGCATGACAATGTTGAAGAGTTTGGTCACCACGGTGGAGACACCGCGGAAATGGGTCGGCCGACAGGCCCCTTCAAGGGTTGTCGTCAAAGGGCCTTCGACAGCAACGTAGGTAGCATACCCTGGTGGGTATATCGCTTCGGCATCGGGATAGAAAAGCAGATCGACTCCACACTCGCGCGCCAGACTCTCATCACGCTCAAAGTCACGCGGATAACGGTCAAGATCTTCGCCCTGACCGAACTGGGTCGGATTCACAAAGATCGACAGAACCAACAAATCGCCACGCTTGCGCCCTTCGCGCAACAGGGAGAGATGGCCTTCATGCAAAAAACCCATGGTCGGCACGAAAGTGATCGTTTGCCCAGCGGCCCTGGCGGTCAGGCAGCGGCTCTGCATTGCTTTGATATCTGAGATTATTTCCATAATAAAATCGGGGTCTGGCAGTCGGGGGCCGGGGGTTAGTCACACGTTCCAGTCTCCAGTCTCCAGACCCTAGTCTTCGCCTTTAAAATGAATGCTCCGGCCCCGGGAAAGACCCATCCTTAACTTCACGGATGTAATCATCAATCCCTTCGCGAATCGTGCCTGAGACATCGGCGAAGCGTTTAACGAATTTCGGCGAGTATTTCTCGCAGAGGCCGAGGATATCGTGAATCACCAGAACCTGACCGTCACAATCGACCCCGGCACCGATGCCAATCGTCGGAATCGTCAACTCTGCTGAGATCTCTTTAGCAAGCTCTGCGGGAATCCCTTCGAGAACTACGGCGCAAGCGCCGGCATCGGCGACCGTACGGGCATCTGCCAGCAACTGATTTGCCTGGGCCTCTTCACGGCCCTGGACACGAAAACCTCCCATGCGGTGAATCGACTGTGGCGTCAAACCGATATGCGCGACTACCGGTACATCCATAGCAACAATTGACCTGATCGTCTCGGCGACGTTGACGCCCCCTTCGAGCTTGACAGCATGAGCCCCCCCCTCTTTGATCAGACGGCCGGCATTACGACGTGCATCAGCAAGATCGATCTGGTACGACATGAAAGGCATATCGGCAACAACCAGAGCCTGACCGGTTCCACGAACCACAGCGCGGGTATGGTAGATCATCTCGTCCATGGTGACCGGCAGAGTGTTATCGTAACCAGCGAACACGGAGCCCGCAGAATCACCCACCAGGATCACATCCACCCCGGCCTGGTCCATGATGCGGGCGAAAGAATAATCGTAGGCAGTCAGGACCGTAATCTTCTCACCACGGGCCTTCATGGCCTGCAGAGAAAGGACTGTCGTTGTCTTTTTAGTTGTTTCACTCAAGGGTGTTAACCTCCTGAAATCATATCTAAAACGAAAAAAGCCCCCCGGGTCCGTACGGAAGGCAGTCGCATGTCACGGTGCAGGCACCGATCGTGTTCCTTACTACTACTGCCGTCCCGGTCTCATCGATCCAGGCGGTATGTCGTTTAACCAGTTTTTTAGTGCAGCTCCGGCACAAGTTCCGGGCTTTAAAAACAGCGTTCTGAAAAAGCGATTATTCTATAGCATAGGCCATTAAGGGTGTCTAGTGTGATTTACTTAAAACGTCTAAGTGACTAGTCTTTATCAAGGAAAACAAGACCCGCACGATAAGCATCGGCCTCTTTTTTACCCAAAGACCAGTATTCGCGCATTCCACCCAAATAAACGAGGGGGTCAAAGACTTTTACGTCGGCCTCGTCCTGTTCATTAAAAGCTTCCTCACAGGCATGAATTTCAACGATTTCACCTAGGACAAGGCGATAGTCACCCAGTTCAACTTCGCTTAGGTAGCGACATTCCACGTTGAGTGGTGATTCATCAACCAGAGAAACACCCTGGAGCGTTCCTGGAGAGACCTCCAGACCGGTCAACTTCTGCTTATCAACCTTCTTGCCCGAGGCCAGCCCACAAGCATCTGCGGCCTGCGCCATCTTTGCAGGGACAACATTCACCGAAAAGGTTCCATTGGCCTTGATGTTGGCATAGGTATGACGATCACGATTGAGCGAGACAGCGATGGTTGGCGGGGTTTTACTGACGATCCCCACCCAGGACGCCATCATCAGGTTAACCTCACCCTCGCCGTTCTGGGTTGCAATCAGGGTGGTTGGTTGCGGGAAAAAAGTGACGCAAGCACCGAGTTGTCTTTTCAGCAACTAAATCTCCTTAAGTTGATTGAATGGTTAAAAATCATAAACTCTTGAGAAAGGGACAAACCCCCGAAGGGACAGTCTCTGGCAATAAAGTCTACACATAGACATTTCTACACTCTAATCTTCAACAGCCTCAAGCGCACGCAAGAGAACCACGTAAAAACTGGTCGTTGACGGCGGAGCAGAGTGCAAGGTTTCTACAAGGGAAAGATAAGTATCAAGGCGTTGTCGTTTGCCCGCCAGGAAAGCATCCGTACCCTGCCCTGCAGCCACGACGCTCCTGGTCAGTTTAATGGCCTGCTTGATGAATGCGCTGCGCAAGCTGACCAATGCAGCCCTGTCCCATTGATCGTGCGGTGTATATTCGTTGAGACTTTCCATAACCTGGGAAATTTTCAGGCGCAGACGCATTTCACCAACAGCAGCAGTTACTTGCAGCAGATCGGTTCCGGTTTTTTCAACAATATGGACCGCCGGCAGGAACCCGGCCAGGTAACGGAAACTTGCCATTTCCAGGGCCATTTCTTCGGGGAAGCCCTCTTTTACAATAACTTTCGCTGCATCTTTACACACCTGCCATTCTGCCTCGGGGAGCAGTTCGACAAGATGAGTGCGG
>JAOUDB010000547.1 GCA_029859485.1 Desulfuromonadales bacterium
GAGTATAAAGTCATTATCGGATCTCTGTTCTTTGGGCCTGATACTTTGAAATTTTACAACTAGTCAAAGTAAACGTTTTGGCCTCCTCCACTCCTTGGCTAAACTAACCTTTTCTTACAAGTCACGAGTTACAAGAAGAAAAACGGCTTCTTATTGATAGAGGTATTCAGTAAGCTCTTTAATACACAAAAACTATGGCCACCTAGATCGATTCTGAGTGGCCTGTAAACCTCCCTGTTTTAGTACCAACCATTATGAGAGGATTTCTGAAGATTTCAGTGTGTTAGTATTAGTCTACTGAAAAAGTTTTAAGGTTTCTGAGGAACTAGGTATTTAAGGCGGCTATGAAAACTCTAGGAAGTCTTATCTTACTCGTCGTTGGTCTGTTTGTGTGCACGTATGGTGCAGTAGGCCTAATTGGTACAACAGACGGCGAGTTTCTTTCCCCTCTATCTCTTGCTGAAGGCTTTGGCTCGCTGGTGTTTAGTTTTTTGCTGCTCTTAGCAAGTAACAAACTTGTTAGAGTAGGTCGCTACCTGTACTTCCCTTTGGCCGTTCCTATTCTGGGTTGGTTGATAGCTGTAAGTATTTCATTTTCGATTGGTGGGCGTATTACATTGTCTGGGACACTTATAGCCGTAGTCTGTTGCTTGATCTACTGGATAGTATCGGTTGTCCGTTTATCAAGAAATCTATAACCTGACATATTCTATCTGATGCAAGGTTTATAAGACACTTCTCCAGATTGTCTTGAAAGTCAGGGTTTTTAAGAATCTAGCCTTTCTGCCAAGATGGCACCCTCTAATCAATTTAAGGGGATAAATAGGACATCTATAAATTTCTAAAACCAACCAGAGACAAACCGTCTCCCTTGAGCCGTAAATTTTCTGATAAGGGACATTCACGCCTAATTGCACCAACTCATCAAAGGTAAATTTCCATCATTCAGGTATACTTAATTACTCGGAGGTGGCAAATCATGAAAACAAGTCAAAAGATGCAACAAACCATTAATGACATGGTTGATGACCATCGCGGCATACTCGCGGCGGACGAAAGCGCGCCAACCATCAAGAAACGTTTCGACGATATCAACCTAGAATCAAACGAAGACAACCGACGCACATATCGCACTTTATTACTTGAAACACCTGGACTAGGAAAGTTCATTAGCGGTGTCATCCTGTTTGAAGAAACCCTCGGCCAGAAAAATGCCGCCGGCACACCGCTTGCGGAGGTCGCATGGAGCCAGAAGATTGTTCCCGGCATCAAGGTTGACAAGGGTACAGAACCGCTAGCAGGCTCGCCCGGCGATCTTGTGACCAAGGGCCTAGACGGTCTCAGTGACCGGTTAAAGACTTATATCGACCAGGGTGCGCGCTTTGCCAAGTGGCGAGAGGTTTACCCCATTACAACCACTAACCCAACTCGGTTGGGCATACACGCTAATGCCGAAAGACTGGCACATTACGCCGCCATCTGTCAGGAACAGGGTGTCGTCCCGATTGTCGAACCTGAAGTGCTGATGGATGGAGAACATGACATTGATCGCTGTGAAGAAGTCACCGAGCAGGTTTTATTCGCTGTGTTCCAGGCGCTAAGGCAATACGGGGTGACGCTCGAACATATGATTCTGAAGCCCAACATGGTGTTACCTGGTAAAGATTGCCGGACCGCAAACCCTAATGAGATTGCAGAAGCGACCATACGAGTATTCCGAAGAGTAGTACCCGCAGCCGTTCCCAGCATCAATTTTTTATCGGGTGGCCAAAGTCCTGAAGAAGCGACTATTAACTTGAATGCCGTTAACCAGATTGGCGGCCCCTGGAAGCTAAGTATTTCTTATGGACGTGCATTGCAACAACCAGTTCTGGTTGCCTGGCAAGGTAAGCCAGGAAATGTTGTGGCAGCAGAAATCGCTCTGCTAAAACGAGCTCGCCTTAATAGCTTAGCTCGCAAGGGGGGCTATAAATCAAGTATGGAAAATGAATAGCTAATAACTGTCGTTTTAGATAATGGGGTTTAGATTCTGATTGATATAAATTGAAGACGACAAAATGATGGCCCCCTGGAAACAGGTGGCCATTTATCATATGTCAGGATTTATGAGAATTAAGCATTTTAGACAGTTTGAACACTAGCAATCGATGCGAGAGGTTAAATAGTAAGACTCTGCTCGGACTCTGTGTTGTTAACAGGCGTCTTTTAAGTCCTAAGGACATCTGAGAATAAATTGCTGGAACAACTTGTGAGACACTTTTGGAATAACTGTGGGGGTATCCTGAATTGCATGATTTATAAGAAAAAACCCCGTAGCCAAAAGATGGAGGAGGTCTACGGGGCAATAACATTCAGGAGGCAAACAGTTATTTGTTTACCCTGAGTTCATTTTACCA
>JAOUDB010000546.1 GCA_029859485.1 Desulfuromonadales bacterium
TAGCCTTTAAACGCACTTAGGAGGCAATAGTTCGATGAGCTACAATAAATTCTCAAACAAATACAGTGTCCTAACAATAACCTCACTATTTATCGGCATTAACCTTCTAGCCGCCCTTGCGTTGAGCCATGTCCGTATCGACTTGACCGAGAACAAGCTCAACACTCTCTCGAAAGGGACACATAACATCCTTGAAAGTCTGGGAACACCAGTCACTCTGAAATACTACGTTTCCACAGAAGCCATGGAAGCCGCTCCCGGACTTACTGGTTATGCGAAACAAGTAGAAAGTCTTCTGGATGAGTACCAACTGTTAAGCAAAGGACAACTGAAGGTAGAAAAAATCAACCCTCTACCCTTTTCGGAAGAAGAAGACGATGCCGTTTCAGCCGGGCTCCAAGGTGTTTTAGCAGGTCAAGGGGAGACCCTCTATTTTGGCCTGGTTGCTCAAACAAATGGCCCCCGCCAAGTCATCTCTTTTTTCCAGCCAGAACGCGAACAATTTCTCGAATATGATTTGAGTCAGATCATATACAACGTGACTCATCCAGAGAAAAAGGTAGTGGGTGTATTATCGTCTTTACCTCTTAAGGGAAGCTTTATTCCAGGCCAAGGAATGGGCAGCCCCGTCATGCTTTTTGAACAGCTACGCAGCCAATTTTCCGTCAAACATCTGCCAACGAGTGATCTGTCTATCCCCAAAGACATTGACATCCTGATGGTGGTTAATCCGCATGGTCTAGGTGAGCAAGCTTTGTATGCAGTCGATCAGTATGTGCTACAAGGCGGACAGACTATGGTTTTCGCCGACCCATTGAGCGAGGATGAGTCTCAGTCCTTCGCGCAACCAAACACTGAGACACCAGCGGCTGACGACTTACTTGCACAATGGGGTATTCGCCTAAGGAAGGACAAACTCGTCGGTGATCCGAATCTGGCACTTCAAGTCAGCTACAGAGATGCTTTCAACAGGATGCAAACCGTCCGTTACCTACCATGGCTCTCACTCGGCAAACAGCAATACAATACTGATGAAATCCTGGTGAACCAACTTGGCAACATCAACGTTGCCTCCGCAGGTTCAATTGAGCAGGTGGAAGACATTTCCTCCACTTTTGTTCCTTTGATTACAAGCACTTCCAAAGCGGGCTTGATCGACAAGACTCAAGTTGCTTCCAATGTTGACCCAAGAAGACTTCTAACTCAATTCAAACCAAGTGGCAAATCATTGGTTCTGGCGGCTCGGGTGAAAGGGACATTCAATACTGCTTTTCCTGATGGCCCACCAGAAGAGCCTAAAAAAGAGACAGAAACCGCAACCGATGGAGAGACTGACTCAGAGGAAACTAAACCCAAACACATCAGTCAAGGCACTCAACTGGCCAATCTCATCATCATTGCCGATAGTGACCTCTTGCTAGACCGGTTCTGGGTACAGGTTAACAACTTCTTCGGGCAACAACTGGTTGTACCAAAAGCGGCGAACCTTGATCTGGTAACAAATGCCCTCGAAATTCTGGGTGGAAGCCCCGACCTGATTAGCGTACGAAGCCGTGGTACATACAATAGGCCTTTTGAACTGGTCGCGGAGATTCAACAAAATGCAGAGCTGCAATATCGTGCAAAAGAACAATCCTTGAGACAAAAGCTAGAGGAAACAGAACAGAAGCTTAATGAGCTACAACTTCAGAGGCAGGATGCTTCCTCTGCCCAGTTGACAGCTGAGCAACAGCAGGAAGTTGAAAAGTTTATCCATGAGAAAGTCAACACTCGAAAGAAACTCAGAGATGTTCGGTATGATCTTCGTGCCGACATTGACGACCTGGAGAAAACTCTGAAAATAGTCAACATTGGCTTGGTGCCCTTCATGATCTTCATTGTCGCTTTTATTGGCTGGGTCATCAGGCGACAAAGAGAACGTGAATTTTGAGATCTAACAACATATAAGAACTCCAAGCCCCAGCCATTCCCGGTTGGGGCTTTTTCATTTCCACAATCCTGCCTCCCCTCCCCACCCCCTAATTTTCACCTCAGGACCGGAATAGAACCGGACTTTTCAACTGACCTCTCACAAAGCCACTGAACACCTTCATCTAAAGCTGTAGCGCAAAGGATACCTTAATCTGTGCAGAAAATCACACTCGGAAGAAAGCGATATACAGGATGTTCTGCAGCAAGGACGCACAGCGAGCAGAGCGAACGCTTCTGCCTCGGGAGCAGGGGGTCGCAAGTTCAAATCTTGTCATCCCGACCAGTATTTACAAGGAGCGACCTTCCCGGGATCGCTCTTTTCTTTTGGCCTCCGGTCCTATTCTGGTACGAAGTGATCATCTAATTGACAATTTGATTGTTCAGGGATTTAGCGTTGGTGTGTTCCGGGGCGGGGTTTTGACTCC
>JAOUDB010000100.1 GCA_029859485.1 Desulfuromonadales bacterium
AGCCTGTTCCGCGTCTGCAAACCAGCGCGTAAACTGTTTGAAAGGATCGGGATCGAGTTGTTGGTTCTCGGTCATCAGTTGCTCCCCTCCTCGGGGTCAGGTCTAAGTATCGCTGCGAGGGACGCGGGACGTGGTACGTGGTACGAGGAAAACCGTGATACTAAAGCCTCTATATATGCGTGGAAGACAGACAAAAACATCAGCAAGAAGAAACATGCCTTTTTGCAATGTCTCGTTACGGTTATTCCCGCCATTCCGGGCTGAAGCCGCCCAGGCCTGGGTGATACATCTCATCGCCCGCATGCTGGGTGAAGACCACATTTAAACGGTCAGAGCTCAGACCGAGAATATCGATGCAATCGCTAGACAGGCTTTTTGCCACATCCAGACGAAGCTGTTCAGACCGGCCGCGCCTGATATCGCACATCAGCACCGCAGCTGGCCGCGGTTCGCCATCGATGGTCCGCCACAGACCGCCATCGCCAAGTTCACGGATGGCGATACTGATACGGCCAACGTCAACGTCCAGCATGCCTGAGTAGGTTTCACTCAATTTTGTGACCAGGCGTTTCTTCTCTTCGACCGGGTAATGACCATTCACATCGAGCTGAAGGTAGGGCATCTTGGGTGTCCTCCATAGATGAATGAAGCTTAGAATGTCCTCTCGGTTGTCATCAATAATAACAGTCCCAAGTAGAAAGTTTAATGGGTAGAAGACTCTTGGCAAACAGAAACAGGTCCATGTCCTATTCAGCCCCCTTCCAGGCTTTGCTAGGGGAAATCAAGGTAAGTATCGACACCATTAAGAAACAGGTCGTACTGGGTTTCCATGCCATCCTTGATGACGCTTGCCGGGAAGCCCCTGACCAGATTGCAGCGTAGTCCAATCCAGCCAATGGCGTCGATAGCCCCCAGGCTAACCAGGTAACCTTTTTCCTGGTAACGGTAAGTTTGCGGTTTTTTCCCGCCACTAAGCCGAACAATATTGCGAGCGACTAACTTGCCTTTTCTGACCGCTGCCTGAGCGGTCAGGTAATTCAGCCCCGAAGAGTCAAATTTGGAGCAATCCCCGGCTGATAAAATATTCTCCAGCGTTCTGCCGCTGCTCATGATCTGCCCGTAGGCATTGGTTTCCAGTGTGGAGGGGGTAGCCGACACCCCGGGAAACAGTAAAGTCTGCTGGCAAGGCAAGGAGTATTCTCGCCCTGTCGCCAGCTCAGCCAATTGGATCTGTTCATCAGTATGACCAAGATAGTTTGTGCCGGGAAGATAGTCTATCCCGCCCCGCCGTAGCTTCTTGGCAATGTACTTGTCTACCCCTTCGGGAAGGTTTGGTACCAGGCGTTGGTTCTGATCGATGAGCCGTAGCTTGTAGGGAACCCGTTTTCTTCGTAACTGTTCGTGCAGTTCGAACAACACTTGGACCCCGGTGGCCCCGCCGCCGACCAATGAAATTTGCAGCGGTTCCACCGCTGCAGTTTCCAGTAAATTTTCCAGCAGTGCTTTTCCATTGCCAAGGCGTAGCTCGTTTTGGCCGAAACTTCCCGGCCCGGCGTGAAGCTGTATCGGTGAGGCACCGGTCGCGACCACCAGCCAGTCGAACGGCAGCTCTTTCCGAGGTAAGGGAAGTTTCTGCTGATGATGCCAACGAGCAAGATCCTGCTCAGAAAAATCAAGCCTGTGCTGATGAAACGTGAAATTGAATTTCTTCGCCAACTCAGCGTAGCTGACGGTGAACTTTTCCAACTCATGGTGGAAGGTTTTGTGCAGATTGGTTATTTTGCAGTGGTCCACACCTGCATCCAGCAGATGAAGCTCCAGGCTCTTGTCATTTTTGCTCAGTTCGATCAGACAAGCCAGCCCTGCGTAACCGCCTCCCAAAACAACAACTCTAGGCATTTACCTTTCCTCCCTTTGCCGCTCAGAGATTTAAACCGGGCCCTGTAAACAACCGGTTGATCTCGGCGGAAATCAGCTTTTGATCGGCCAACTGGTCAAAGAATTCATCTATTGTAGCAGCATTTATCAGTCCCAGGACGACACCCAGTACAGCACCGCGATGAACATTATCCCCGCCGAGGTTTGTGTTGATCAGTAGCGCCTGTTTTGGCTCGGCCGCATATTTGTATGCCAGGTAAAGAACACTCGGCCAGGAACCGCTGATGTAGCAGGCTGTAGAGAAAAGTCTCCCGACCACATACCTGTCATCATGATTTTTTTCAACCAGTGCCGGCAGGTCGAGGCCAATGCTGACTTTCGCAGCCCGGGCGAGCAATTCGTGAGGCGACTGAGCCTGGTCGCGAAACAGCAAGGCATCGAGTAGTTCGACATAAACCGCGCAGATATGACCCAGCTCTTTATCCGGATGAGTCAGGAAAAGGTGCTCCAGGCAGTGCTTCTGCACCTCGATCAGTGGAAGACCTTGTAATCTTTCGCTCAGCACAAGCGGTGCGATGGTCACCAACCCACCAATCGAGGGGGTATCGTGGGTGACCGCGCCACAGCGATCTTTCTCTTTGCCGCTTTCCAGATTGGCAAAAAACCCACGATGATACGATTCGGCATAAGTATCGGGGTGACGGGGCGGATCAGCGGTCATAAATTCGATGTAATCATCAAGAAAGCTCTGCTTGTCGTAACGGCCGGCGTTGACCTGCAAGGATCGCAAGACAACCCTCGCGCAATGGGCGTTGAGGGTATTCTCTCCCGCCCGCATCTGCCGGTGATAATGCTGGTTAGTGACACCCCAGTATTTCCGTCGGCCCTTAAGAATCACTTCGCCGACGATCTCTCGTTGTCTCCCATGAGAAGCTTGCTCTCCCCTGCCACCTTTGGCCGTGGAGTGGAGTGACATAATCGATGCGGGATGATATTCAGGAGCCGCCTCCAACCGAGAGATTCCACCGGGGAATGCTTTTTCGATATCGAGTGGGTTGTAATACCAGTGCACCGGCATCGCCAGGGCGTCAGCGACAAATAAATTTTTGAGTGCGGCGCTCGCTCTTAGTTGTTGCAGCTTCATTGCTATATCCTTGTTTTGATGTTTCCATCTCTTTACTTGTCGAGCGCCAGACGGGCGATCCGATTGGCGGCCTGACGGCAGATCAAAGCGTAAGGGAAGGCTACAAAAGGCAGTTCAAAAATAAGCTCGCAGCTGTTTTCGGTCAGTTTTTTCAAGCGATGACCGGTCGCAGCAACCCCGGAAACTTTCCAACCCCAGGAAACAGGTGCTTCGCAGCTGGTGATTTCGAATGTCACCCAGATGCCAACGGCTGTTTTGAGCCGTCCCTGCAAACCCGAATAAATGTAACGCTGGGGACACTCGACACAACGTACTGATGGTCCCCAAGCCGGCCACTGCCGGGTGTCAGTCAGGATGTTCCAGACTCTTTCAAGCGGGGCATTAATGATTTTTTTAACCTGCATTCAGGTCTTTTCCTCTTCGAAATATTTCAACATCCGCACCGCCAGGTCGGCGCCACTCTGCCAGGAATCCTCAACTCGCCGGCCGAGACACCAGTCACCACATACACCCAAACTCAATTCAGCATCCCACAAGCAGGGCTGACCTAAAGGTGATTCGGTGAAAGCATAGCGCCAGCGGTGGCTGAACAAGATTTCGCTGGCACCCTCGCTGGAAACCAGCTGATCGAAACGCTTTTGCAATTGATTGCCGACGTTCTCGGCAGTCTCTTCGAGATTCGAAAGCGACCAGCTTTTCGTCGCCTGAACCAGGTAAACATTGGTGTTCAGTCGCCCTGGTTTAGCGCTGTTGTGAACGATCCGACGGATTACCGAATCCTGGTAGACCGAGACATCGGCTTGATCCGTCAATCTGGTCTTGGAGCGGACTGCGGTAACCCAGCAGGGTTCCATTGTGACGGTACTGATTGCTTCGGCCAGCGGCGGCTGATCCCGCAGCAAAGCCAGCGCCTGGGGCGCTGGAACCGCGATCACAACTTGCGGCCAGCAACCCAGCAACGATTCTCCATCGTTGAACAGCTGCCAGCCTTCAGCAGAGGCAACAAGCCGGGCAATCCGGGTTGAGGGTTGGAAGCGTAAGTCGCCGAGCAGACCGCGGGTTATAGCGCTGTTGCGCGGAACTCCGATCGAGTGGAGCTGCTCATCGGCCCCCAGCAAACCCATGACGTGTGGCTGCCAGGGCTGCAGGTTTTCGGCGGGAAGATGGTCGCGCAAGAACTCCGAAAATCCAGGTTGCTCGGAGGAGAAATAGGGCGCACCATGATCGATCCAGCCGCCCTCGAAAGAGCGGCTGGAAAGCCGGCCCCCCGTTCCTTTACTTTTATCGAAAACCGTAACAATGGCACCCGCTGCCTCTAATATCCTGGCAGCGGTCAAGCCCGCCATTCCTGAACCAATAACTGCGACGTTCATATCTCACCTCACGATTCACGGAAATTGCTTTTCGTTGACACACTCTTCACGTTTTTTTTCTCAACAGCGTCAGTGCCGATAACAGCAGGCAGCCCGCTGAAAGATAATCGGCCCATTGCTGATGCAGCTTCTGAAAATAGAAGGCCAGCGCCAGAAAAAACAGCAACCAGCCGAGCTTGCGCAGATATTTCCCGAGTCGTTCCAGCAGGTACTCCCGGTCTGCGGTTGCCATGCGCACCACCAGGTCGCCCTGCTCTGCCAGTTCGATCACTTTTCGTGCTTTGATCGCTGTCATTGGCAGTTGGAGCAGTTCATACTTGAGCTTATCCAGTGGTAAACGATCTTCACCGAGGGCACGTGGCAAGTTCTCTTTTAGAATCGGCAGGATATCTTTGATGCCGTTGAAATTTTCGATGTACTGGGTGCCCAAGCCTTCGACCAGGGAGCTGACCCGCATCACGTAGATCACATCCTGCGGCAGCTTGAAGGGCTGATCGTGCAGCACATCGAGAATCCCAAAAGCAAGTTCCTGCATGCTGGACGCATCGAGGTGATCGCTGTCAAAAACTTCGAACAGGCTTTCGGCGACACTGTTCAATGCTCCGAAATCAGAGTCTTCGGTGAAAACCCCCATCTTCCGGGTCGCGCTGACCAGAAGCTCGAAATCCCTTTCGTAAGCGGCTTTGACGGCGTATATCATGGCCTGACGCATCTGTTGAGGAATCCGGCTGACCATGCCGAAATCGAGCAGGATCAATTCACCGGTCGGGCTGACCAGCAGGTTGCCCGGATGTGGATCGGCGTGAAAGTACCCCTTGACCAGCATCTGCTCGGTATAAAAAAGTACCAGCCGCTGCATCAACTCATCAAACGAAACATCGAGCCTGGAGACCGCTTCAACATCATCGAAACGTGCTCCTTCTTCAAAACTCATGACCAGGGCCGTATCAGAACAATACTGGGGGTAAGGTTGCGGAAAACGGATCCCTGATTCGGCGTAGACCTGGCTAAAATGTTCCAGGTTGGCCAGTTCCTGCAGCATGCTCACTTCCTGCAGAATCACCCGGCTGAACGCTTGCAGAACCGATTCGATGGAATGTCGGGTCTGGTCAGTAAAAAGCGGTCGCAAGATTCTCAAAAACAGGTTGAGCAAAAGGATGTCTATGCGAACCTTGAACTGGATATTTTCGCGCAGCAGTTTAACGGCAACGACTTCTCCGGTTTGTTTCAGTTGGGCTTTGTGGACTTGGCCGATGGAAGCACTGGCGATGGGTAGTTCGTCGAACGAGGCGAAAACCTCTGGATGGGGGAAGGCACGTCGGAAAACGCGCTGGCGATTTTTATCAGTCATCGCCGGCATTTTGTCGTGCAACTGACGTAAAGCTTGCAAGTAATCCTGATCGAAAAAATCGGCGCGGGTGGCTAGTACCTGGGCCAACTTGAGAAAACTGGCGCCGAGAGAACGGATATTTTCTAGCAGGGCCTCCGGGCCCAAAGGTTTCCAGAGCAACCAGCGGCGCCGCCTACGGAAGAGGAGGAAAACCGTTACCAGGAACCTGAAGACCGCATAACTGCGTTGCGGCCGACAGTAATATATTGAGATGAACAGACGACGGAGCAAACTACTTTGCCAGTTCCTGTTTCAGCTTTTCCAAATCGTCTTTGGTCGCCAGGTTTAGCTCAGAGACCACCTCTTTGAGGATATCTTTGAGCCTCTCCTTGAACTGGTCCTTTTCCTCTTTGCCCCGCTGGGCCATCTCGTCTAAAAAAATCCGCGCCTTCTCTTCGCTCTTTTCCTGGCAGGCTTTGATCTCATCATTATTGGTTTCGATCTTTTCCTTAACGGCCAGGGCACCACCAAGAGCAGCATAAAAAAGTTGTTCGAGTTTTTTATCCATTTGTATTCTCCATAATCAAAGTCGAATTTTGACTTGATTTATATATTTTTTTATATAATATTCGCAACACTACCATTTTGTCTAGGACAAACAATGACGATTCAGCAATTGAGCAAGGAAATCGGTATCGGCATCGATACACTGAGGATCTGGGAGCGCCGATACGGCTACCCGATTCCCACTCGCAGTGCACGCGGTCACCGCAGTTATTCCGGTGACCAGGTTAGCGAATTGCGGATCGTTAAAAAACTGCAGAGCCTTGGCTACCGACCGGGGAAGATCTTTACATTGAGTTCAGCCGAACGGCGGGAACTGCTGATGGCAGCTGCAGAACAGGAACTAACGCCCAACCTGGCTCTGCAATCATTGACAAAAGAATTCTCACCCGGTCAGATCGATGAAGAACTTCGTGAACAACTACAACAGCTCGGGCTGATCAGCTTTATTCATCAGTATGCCCTGCCCTTGCTAAAAGCGCTCGATCAGGGTTGGACCGAAGGCAGCATCAGCATTGCTCGTGAACATCTGATTTCCGACCGACTGGAACAACTACTGAGGGAACAACTGGCCACTGAACGACCAACCAAAAACCAAAAGCAGTTGTTGTTCCTCACCCTGAGTGGCGAAAGACATAAGCTGGGTCTGCTGTTGGCAGCAGCTCTTTTCCATGCCGAGGGGATCAACTGCATTCTCCTCAACCAGGAATTACCACTCTCGGAGGTTCCGCAGCTGGCCAGCGATCTAGAGGTCGATGGCGTTGCACTCTCCTTCAGTTTCCACTATTCAACACGACAGGCTAAAAATGATTTGGCGACTCTGAGAAATCAACTCGGCCCCCAGTTCAAACTGATTGCTGGCGGACAGGCGGTCCAAGGCGGGATACAGATGCAGAATCTGACAATCTGCACTACGTTGGAACAGATTCCAGAGGTCTGCCGTAAACTTTTCGTGTAATTCAAAAGAGTATCCCCCGCACCCATATCATTCAATTCCGACCAACGCCTTGATATATTGCATCCTCTCGTAATCTCCAGGGTCCTCACTGCGAACCTGGCTCAACTGTCCACGGAAATCCGCCGGGCTCTCGAACCCGTGAACCTGCATCCACTCCTGAAGCTGGTCGAGGATCAGGCTGATCTGGCTGAGTCCGTTGCGATAAAGGGTTGAACAAACCTGGACCACTGTTGCCCCTGCCAAGAGTTGCTTGATCATGTCGCCCCCATCATGCACTCCGGTGGTGGCTGCCAGGTCGCAAGCCACTCGACCAGCCAGCAGGGAAATCCAGCGTAACGAAACGTGGAGTTCTTCAGACGTGCTATAGGGGTTGCCTCCGGAAAGCTGCCGCTTGTCGACATCAATATCAAAACGGTAAAATCGATTGAACAGCACCAGCGCATCTGCCCCCTGCCAGGTAACGTTCTTATCGTTTTCTCCCGGACCGCACCAGCCAACAGTAAAGGGTGGCCCAGTCATCCGATCATTGCCGAGCTGTTTCGCCAGGTGCGCCAATGATGAGAAATATGGCCCGATCTTTAAGGCAACAGGAAGCGACACCTTAGTCCGCACTGCAGATAGAATATTGAGATAGCGTTCTTCAACGTCAACACCGCTGATTGCCGGGTCATTCGGCAGGAAGCCGATGTTTAACTCCAGGCCATCAGCACCAGCAGCGGCGAGCTTCCCGGCGTATTCGATCCAACGCTCGGCGGTGACACAATTAACGCTGGCGATAATCGGTACGGAAACAGCGGCTTTGGCATCGCTTACCAACTGCAGGTACTCCCTGGG
>JAOUDB010000548.1 GCA_029859485.1 Desulfuromonadales bacterium
TCACTCCTCCTCAGACCTTAACTTGTCTTTCCTGGGGAGAGGGCGCTTGTTCCCATCGCTGTCGACCTGCGCGAAGGTGATGGTGGTTGAGAAGACGTCGGTCTCTGCTGAGGAGCCCGGAGCATCAGCGAAGACATCGACGGTGTACTGGACGGATGACTGGCCGCGTTTAATCGGCTGGATGTTGAAGCGCAGGATTGAGCCGTTGGCTACAGGCCTACGGAAGCTGATCTGGTCCATGCCGACCGTGACCAAAGGGCAGCCAGGGAAATCGAGGGAGGCGACCAGCCAGGCGTATTCGTCAACCCACTGTAAGAGTGCCCCGCCAAACAGAAATCCGTAGTGGTTGAGATGTTCCTGGCGGACAATTGCGTAGTTGTTCATAGGTTACTTTCGATGCGGTGGGGCTATTCGGGAGATGCTTCGATCCGGGCCTGGCATTCTTCTATCCATTCGAACATCTCTTTCATCTCAAATGGCTTGCGCATGTAATGAATTCCCAACACATTCAACTCATTCATGTAGTGAATTGTCAGGTAGCCGCTGATAATGGCAACGTTACCCTTGGCAAGAGGCCAGCAGCCAGAAGCCTTGAGCTTTTTACAAAAATCAATCCCTTCAATGTTTGGCATTACGATATCCGCAATCAGGACGTCGGCACAGGGCTCGCCTACCGGGCAGGGGCAGTTCAGTTGGTCGAAATATTTAAACTCAGTCGGGTCTGCGAGAGCTGTCACTTCATGCCCTTTGCTCTCGAGGGCTGTTTTTAGCAGGTTGCGGATGTTCTCATCATCATCAAAAACCAGAATCTTTAATTTCATTTATTCCCTCGTAATATCAGTTTGGTTGAAGCAAGGCACAATTCTACCATAAAACATCAGGTGTGGAAGTCGTAGATCTCAGGCCCAACACTTATCCGTCAGACTGCCATCTGTGAGCGTTGTTGGTTTTCTCCACATATATTCAATGACTTCGCGTGCGTCTTTGATACTTTTTTCTTCTCCGCGGCCTGCCATCCATCCGAGACAAAGGGGAATCTCTCCCCAACCATTGCTCCAGATCGAGACCTGTCCATTCTCTGCCAGAGCGCGGGCTTCGTCGTCGCGCATGATGGCGACACCCTGTCCGGCAGCGACAAGCTCACGCACGATCTGCTCGTCGACAGCGGTGACTGATTGGTTGGGCAGGGTGCGATAATCCTGGATCTTGTCCTGCAGGAGCTTGAAAAAGGGGAAGTTGTTATCAACCCAGATCCAGGGGAGTTCTGCAACCTCTTGCCAATCCAGATCTTTGCCTTCCTGGTTGAACTTGTTGGGGATGACGACGCATGTTCGTACCTGCTTGATGATGAACGAATCAATGTCTGTGTTCTGGTTCTCGCCATAGAAAAACCCGAGATCGATTTGACCATGGCGAAGTTTCTGTGGAGTGTCTGCTGACTGGCAGAGATGAAAGATGATGTTTGTGTCCTTGTGCAGCAAATTCAGACGCTGATTCGTGGCGCTGATCCTGAGAAAGCCAGGGTCAGTGTTAAGACCGATTGAGATGGTAGCCGTGATGCCGCGAGACATTGCCTCTGCTCGTTGTTGTAACTGGCTTGTAGCTTCGAGAACGTCCTGGGCATGAGTCATCAGGATGCGACCCTGGTCTGTAATCGCCATCCCCCTTGACGTTCTTGAGAAGAGGGGAACTCCGAGCTCCTCTTCGAGCAGTTTGATCTGGCTGGAGAGTGCGGACTGGCTCAAATGCAGAGTCTCTGCAGCACGGGTCAGGTTCTTTTCGTGGGCAATCGTCAAGAAGGACTTCAGTTGGTAAAGTTCCATAAAACTCCTTCGTTCGATTTTATCGAACGCTAACCTCTGAAAGTTCTATTGGATTTTCAGTATATTATCAAGTAATAAAGCACAAACGGAGCTTTATTGGTTGCGTTTCTATTTCCTTATCAAGTTCGAAATTATTTATATTGCTGACGACCTTCCGGTCAGCATGCTTTTCGTGGAGCCGCCGTTTATGAGTCATGAAGTCGAAAGCTGTCAACAAACGACAAGAGGCTGGGCGTTCCTTGGCCTTCGCCCGGCGGATTTCCTGCAGTCATCTCTGACGAATGCCTTGTCGTATCGCTGGCTGATTTTTGCAGTGCTCGCCTGCGGTTATGTGCTGGTCTATTTCCATCGCCTTTGCCCGGCGGTCGTTGCTGTCGATATGATGAGTGATCTGCAAACGGGTGGCGCTTTACTTGGCTTGTTGGGCTCTGCCTATTTTTACCCTTACGCCCTTATGCAGATACCTGCAGGTTTGCTGGCTGATTCCTGGGGCGCAAGACGCACGGTCACTCTCTTTACCCTGATTGCATTTCTGGGCGCTCTGATCATCGGCTTAGCACCAAATGTCA
>JAOUDB010000549.1 GCA_029859485.1 Desulfuromonadales bacterium
CTCCAACTGCTGACGGATGGCGGTGTTCATGAACATGGCTAGCAACATCGGCGCCGGGCCGTTGATCGTCAGCGAGACGGAGGTCATCGGGTCGCAGAGGTCGAAACCGGCAAAGAGCTTGTCCATGTCGTTCTGGGTGCAGATCGACACACCACTCATGCCTACCTTTCCGTAAATATCAGGACGTTCATCCGGGTCTTCACCGTAAAGGGTCACGCTGTCAAAGGCGGTCGAAAGACGTTTGGCATTGTCGTCTTTGGTCAGGTAGTGGAAGCGGCGATTGGTCCGCTCCGGAGTCCCTTCACCAGCGAATTGGCGCTTCGGGTCTTCGGCGGTCCGCTTGAAGGGAAAGAGCCCGGCCGTATAAGGGAAAAAGCCAGGGGCATTCTCCTTCATACACCAGCGGATAATCTCACCGTAGTCGGCGAAGTCAGGAAGGCACACCTTGGGGATGCGCGTGCCGGAGAGGGTTGTCGTGGTCAGCTCGGTGCGAATCTCCTTATCGCGCACCTTTGTGATCATGACCTCTTCCCGGTAAGCCTTTTTCAGCTCAGGCCATTTTTGCAATAATTTACGGTTTTCTTCGCTGAGCGCATTTTCGGATTGCTCTACCAGGGTCTCGAGTTCCGCGACCTGACAATCACATTTCTCGGACAACAACGCGCGGCTACCTGAAAGTTGGTAGAATTGCCGACCGATCTCGGTCTGTTCCTTGACCTTTTTGCCATAAGCCCTGGCCGTGTGGGTGATCTCTGCCAGGTAGCTGACCTGCTCAGGAGGGATGATCTGTTGGGCGATGCTTTGCCCTTCACCTGCCACCAGTTGCGACTGCCAATCGAGCTTGCGTTTGTCGTTGAGTTTGTCGATCAACGCGCGGTAGAGGCGGTTGACACCGATATCATTGAACTGGCTGGCGATGGTGCCATAGACCGGCAACTCCTCGTCAGCAACACCGAAGAGATGACGGTTACGTCTGTATTGCTTGCGTACGTTACGCAGGGCATCTTCGGCGCCACGCTTCTCCATCTTGTTGAGGGCGATCAGATCAGCAAAGTCGAGCATGTCGATCTTCTCCAGTTGAGTCGGGGCCCCGAACTCGCTGGTCATCACGTAGAGCGACAAGTCGCAGACATCAATAATGCCTGCATCTCCCTGGCCGATACCGCTGGTCTCGACAATAATCAGGTCATAGTCGGCGGCCTTGAGGACGTCGAGTGCTTCGCGGATGGCCGCCGAAAGTTCGCTACGCGAATCGCGGGTGGCCAGCGAGCGCATGAAAACCCTGGGCGTGTCGATGGCATTCATGCGGATGCGGTCGCCTAGTAGTGCCCCTCCGGTTCTTCTGCGGGTCGGATCGACCGAAAGGATTGCCACGGTCTTATCATCAAAATCCCGCAGGAAGCGACGGACCAGTTCGTCAGTCAGGGAACTTTTACCCGCTCCACCGGTGCCTGTGATGCCAAGGACTGGTGTTTGTCCGGCAAGTTCACGAATCTGTGCCTGTGTTGCCTGGAGAGTCTCGTCGGGTTGCCGAACCAGTTGTTCGGCTGCTGTGATGAGCCTCGCCACCGCCTGTGGCTCTCGTTCTTTCAACCTTTCCAGATCATTGGCCAGCTGGCGAGGCGGTATGAAGTCGCACTGCTCCAGCTCGAAGTTGATCATGCCCTGCAGCCCCATACGTCGTCCGTCTTCAGGAGAAAAAATCTTGCAGATACCATATTCTTCAAGTTCTTTGATCTCTTCTGGAAGGATGACCCCGCCACCGCCCCCGAAAATCCGTACATGGCCTGCACCTTTCTCCTGCAGCAGATCATGCATGAATTTGAAAAACTCGAGATGGCCTCCCTGGTAAGAGCTGACGGCTATGCCCTGAGCGTCTTCCTGGATCGCTGCATCTACGACTTCGTGCACTGAGCGGTTATGCCCAAGATGAACTACTTCGGCTCCCGAGTCCTGCATGATTCGACGCATAATGTTGATAGAAACATCGTGCCCGTCGTAAAGACTCGTCGCGGTTACGAAACGAATCGGGTGTTCCGGTTGGTAAACTGTACTTTCCATCGTAGATTCTCCTCTGGGCATTTCAGTGTTCTGCCTGCATTTTGCTCCGCTGGCAGAGCCAGATTGTTGACATCGTTAATAGTGAAAACGGCGTTTTAGGTTTGTACTTATACAGCAAGCGTCATGCCATACGTTAAAGCAGCGCAAAATTTCCTGCAAACGCCTTGGATTAGTCTTTTGAATAGAGCATCGGAATACAGAAGTGCGCATGAAAGTGACGTTCAAGTGTCCCTCCTGTATACTTTAGTTTACATTCGTCTGGGCGTTAATATGTTTTGTTCTATGTCTACATATTGTCAAGCTAAGCCTAAAAATTTGGTGGATTGAATC
>JAOUDB010000101.1 GCA_029859485.1 Desulfuromonadales bacterium
AACAGGGCAAAGGCACAGACAATAATTGGTACGATGATCTTTTTCATGAAGTTCTCCTTGGACTAGATTATAACGGCAAGTTTCTACTTTTCCAGTTACATATAAATTAATAAATAATTTACAGATTGCATAATTAATCTTTTCATAATTTAATAATAATTAAAAAAATAATAAAAAAATTAATTATATATAGTAAATTATATTAATATTGAAATATAATTAATTATACATTGTTATGCATAATTAAGCTCTTTTTCTGCGTCGATTCGAATGCATGACTTGCACAAAAAAATGGTTCGAAGAAGGTTTCGAATCGCCGTAAAAGTGATGTGTTGTGCGTATTTGAAAGAGTTTGACAAAGAAGGTCTCCCTTCTTATAGTGACATCCGGAAATTTTAACAGATTACAGGCTGACTATAAATATATTCATACTTTAAGGAGAGAATCATAATGAGCAAATCATTCAAGGTTGCGGTGCTGTCTGGTGACGGTATTGGTCCAGAAGTCATGGCAGAAGCGTTAAAAGTCCTGGATGCTGTTCAGGCAAAGTTCGATGTGTCTTTCGAACGCACCTTCGCCAACGTAGGCGGTATTGCTATCGATGAGGATGGTCAAGCATTGCCTGAAAAGACCGTTGATGTCTGCAAGGCTTCGGATGCTATCTTGTTTGGTTCGGTCGGCGGTCCCAAATGGGAAACCCTGCCCCCCGATGAGCAACCGGAACGTGGTGCGCTACTGCCACTGCGTAAAATCTTTGGTCTTTTCTGTAACCTGCGTCCGGCGATCATTTTCCCGGCGCTAACCGGTGCTTCCAGCCTGAAAGAAGAGGTTATCGCCGGGGGCTTCAACATACTGGTTGTTCGCGAGCTAACCGGTGGGATCTATTTTGCTGAGCCGAAGGGGATTGAAGGCGAGGGCGGTGCGCGTACCGGCTTTGACACGATGAAATACTCTGATGCTGAGGTTGAGCGCATCAGTCATGTTGCCTTCCAGGCGGCCCGAAAGCGCGGCAGCAAAGTATGCTCCATCGATAAAGCCAATGTCCTTTCAACGTCTGTTCTCTGGCGTGAAGTTGTCGAGAGGGTTGCCAAGGAATATCCTGATGTTGAACTCTCTCATATGTATGTTGATAATGCGGCCATGCAGCTGGTGCGTTGGCCGAAGCAGTTCGATGTTATGCTCTGTGGCAACATGTTCGGTGATATCATCTCTGATGAAGCCGCCATGTTGACTGGCTCTCTTGGTATGCTACCTTCTGCATCACTGGCTGAGGGGACTTTCGGTATGTATGAGCCTTCCGGTGGCAGCGCTCCGGATATCGCAGGTCAGGGCATTGCTAATCCGATTGCCCAGATCCTCTCTGCCTCGATGATGCTACGCTACTCTTTCGGCATGATCGACGCTGCAGATGCTGTCGATGCAGCCGTTGAGAAGACTCTTAATCAAGGCTGCCGTACGGGTGATATTTTCCAGAACCTAGAGGGTGAGAAAAAGGTCAATACTAAGGAGATGGGCGATGCCATTATCGCCAACCTGTAGATGAACCGCTTGGCGCGTGGTGCGTGGCGTGAAAATCAAAATCAAAAGCCAAATCCAGAGACAAGGAAACAAGAAGATGAAAGTCGGTATCGTTGGTTGGCGTGGAATGGTTGGTTCTGTCCTTATTCAGCGCATGCAGGAAGAGAACGATCTGGCCGGTATTGAGCCGGTATTTTTCTCCACTTCGCAGGCAGGGCAGGACGCTCCCCTGGGTGCAGGTACCCTCAAGAATGCTGATAACATTGAAGAACTCAGCAAACTTGATGTTGTGATCACTTGTCAGGGTGGTGATTATACCAAAACCGTTCATCCACAACTGCGTAAAGCCGGTTGGGACGGTTATTGGATTGATGCCGCAAGCTCTTTGCGCATGGAGTCCGATGCGGTCATTATACTCGATCCGGTTAACCGCAACGTGATTGATGAAGCCCTGGCCAATGGCGTCAAAGATTTTATCGGTGGCAACTGTACCGTCAGTCTGATGCTGATGGCGATCGGCGGTCTGTTCCGAGCCGGTCTTGTAGAGTGGGTCTCCTCAATGACTTACCAGGCGGCGTCAGGAGCCGGAGCGCCGAACATGCGTGAACTGTTGTGCCAGATGGGAGCTCTGGAAGACTCGGTGTCGGACCTTTTGAACGACCCGTCATCTGCGATTCTTGATATCGATCGAAAAATCACGGATTCATTGCGCGGGGATGTCCTACCGACCAAAGAATTTGGCTATCCCCTGGCCGGAAGCTTGCTGCCATGGATTGATCGCGAAGTTGAAGATGGTCAGAGTCGAGAAGAGTGGAAGGGGTATGCCGAAACCAACAAGATCCTCGGTTATGCCGAACCGGTTCCAATCGATGGTATCTGTGTCCGGGTTGGTTCCATGCGCTGCCACAGTCAGGCCCTGACGATCCGTCTTAATAAGGATTTGTCTCTCGCCGAGATTGAGGCCTTGATCGACAAGGATAACGACTGGGTCAAGTTAGTTCCTAATACCAAGGCCGACTCCTTGGCTAAACTGACGCCTACTGCCGTGTCCGGCACCCTTGCTATTCCGGTTGGCCGGGTTCGCAAGATGAAGATGGGCCCGCAATACATATCGGCGTTCACCTGCGGAGATCAGCTCCTCTGGGGGGCGGCAGAACCTCTGCGGCGCATGTTGCGAATTCTTAAAGAACAGGTGTGAATTGTTAAGGCCTGAAGGGTTGTTTTTTTCTGCAAGCCTTTAACGATAGACATAATAGAATCTCGGGGGGCTGTTTTAGCCCCCCGAACATTTTCGTCTCTTCTTCTGGACTCAAACTTTGATTGCATCCACAGAAACAGGCCTATACCAGCAAGCAGAGACAATTCTGCACAGACTTGACCCCAGGGTGAAGGTTCTCTCCTGCCTGGTTCTGGTTGTGCTCTCGTTTGGCGCTGCCGGCTGGATGCAGCTACTCTCGATGATTACAATTGTTGCTCTCGCGACATGGTCTATTAACCCTGCCTCTCAGCGGATTTTCCGCCTCTTCTGGCTGTTGCGTTGGTTCTTGCTTTTTACCTTTCTGCTGCACCTTTTTCTATCTCCTGGACGAACGCTGTGGGGCTTAAGCTGGCTTTCTTTTGATGGCTTGCTCTCAGGGGCTTTTGTTTGCCTGCAAATGCTTCTAGCCGTTGCCGCCTCAGCTCTACTCGGCATCACCACGACGACACAAAGCTTATCTCTTGCTTTTGCCTGGTTTGTTCAGCCGCTACGCTGGTTGGGGTGCCGTACCGATGAGTGGCAGAAAATCCTGTTGCTGGCCATGGATTTTGTCCCGCTTGTACATGAGGAAATTCGTGCATCAGGTCAAGAAGAGAGACGAACTGCCGACGCGGTCCCCCCTGCTGCCAGTCAGGGGCGTTTCGCTGCTTGGGGAAAGTGGTTGCATGACTTGATTTTTCGCCTGGTAGATCGAGGCGACGAGATTGCGCATCGTCTGGCTTTGGATGACGCCGCAGCTTTACGGCCAATGGTTTTGCCGGCATTTTTGCCTATGGCCCTTTTGGATCAACTTTTTTCCCTGTTTGTCTGCCTGATGATTTTCTCTTACTGGTTGGTGGGTTAAGATGCGCACAATCCTTTTGAACGTAGAGTATGACGGCACGGCCTATGCTGGTTGGCAAGTTCAATCCAACCGCCTCACTGTACAGGAAGTCGTTGAATCCGGCCTGGCACAAATTCTTGGTTGCGAGGTCCGGATCCATTCCTCCAGCCGGACTGATGCAGGTGTCCATGCCCGTAACATGGCTGTACATTTTCGGACGGAAAGCACTCTCCCTCTAACAGCTTTCTGTGCAGGAGCGAATGCTTTCCTGCCTGATGATGTTGTTATCCGCCAAGCGAGGGAAATGCCGGAGGACTTTCACGCCCGCTTTTCATCCAAGGGTAAATGGTATCGCTATACGATTTACAACGCCGATGTGCGCTCGCCCCTTGCTTGTCGAACCGCTTGGCATTTACGCGGTACCCTGGATTTGGAGCTGATGCGAGAGGCCGCTCGTCTTCTCGTCGGTGAACACGATTTCCAGGCTTTTCGAACAACCGGGTGCATCGCCAAAACAACTGTCCGGGAAATTTTTCAGATTGAGGTGAATACGAATCAGGAATTTATTTACCTCGACTTTAAAGGTTCCGGTTTTTTACGGAATATGGTTCGGATATTGGTTGGCACCTTGGCTGAGGTAGGGCAGGGGAAACGGCCGCTGAGTGACCTGGGAAAACTTCTCCAGGGCGAGACAGATTTAAGTTCCGGCGCTACCGCCCCGGCACACGGATTGTGTCTTCAGGAGGTGTGGTATTAACC
This sequence comes from Desulfuromonadales bacterium, assembly GCA_029859485.1. GTDB lineage: Bacteria > Desulfobacterota > Desulfuromonadia > Desulfuromonadales > BM103 > M0040. Next base: position 4,359 of record JAOUDB010000101.1, read on the forward strand.
CCAGCTTTTTACCCGCTCTTCTCTTAGTTCTCTATCCTTCTCTGTGAGTTTTTTCTTATCGTCCCAGACCTGTTAAAAATAGCTGCGATTCTTCTTGACTAGCCAAGTCCCCTGAACTAAATATAGCGGTTAATTATTCACCCCCCAGCCCCCCATGGAGGTATCGGCGATGCTCGATCCCGAGATCCGCGAAGGCTTGACCTTCGATGATGTTTTGCTACTCCCCGCTCATTCCCAAGTACTGCCACGCGATGTTGATCTGACGACTTACCTGACTCCCCAGATAAAATTAAATATCCCCCTGCTCTCAGCAGCTATGGATACAGTTACCGAGGCGCGTACGGCAATTACCATGGCCCGTGAAGGCGGTATTGGTATCGTTCATAAGAATATGTCTCCTGCCGCACAGGCACTCGAGGTTGACCAGGTTAAAAAGTCTGAAAGCGGCATGATCGTTGACCCGATCACCATGGCTCCCGACCAGAAGATTTACGAAGCTCTGGAGTTGATGGAAAAGTACCGGATCTCTGGTGTTCCGATTACCAAGGACGGTCATCTGGTTGGAATCTTGACCAACCGTGACCTGCGTTTTGAAACACAGCTCGATCAGCCAATCTCGAATGTCATGACCAAAGACAAACTGGTCACCGTTCCTCCTGGCACCACACTCGAAGAGGCCAAAAAACATCTTCACGAACACCGCATTGAGAAATTGCTGGTTGTAGATGATAGCTATGCACTTCAGGGCTTGATAACCATCAAGGATATTGAAAAGGTCCGTAAATATCCCAATGCCTGTAAAGATGATATGGGTCGTTTGCGGGTCGGCGCAGCTGTTGGCGTTGGCGATGATTTTGAAGAGCGTCTGAGCCTATTGGTGAATACGGGTGTCGATGCAATCATTATTGATACAGCGCACGGCCATTCTCAGTCGGTCATTGAGGCCGTTGCTGAAGCCCGTCGCAACTATCCTGACCTTTCCCTGATCGCTGGTAATATTGCCACTGCGAGTGCGGCAGAGGCTTTGATCAAGGCTGGTGCCAATGCTGTCAAGGTCGGTATCGGCCCCGGTTCAATTTGTACTACGCGCGTCGTGGCAGGTGTCGGTGTCCCACAAATTACAGCCATTTCCGATGTCTCGAGCATTACCCGTAAATTTGGCGTTCCCTTGATCGCTGACGGTGGCATCAAGTACTCCGGCGAGTTGCCGAAAGCGATCGCTGCCGGCGCCGATACAATCATGATCGGCTCTCTCTTTGCCGGGACTGATGAATCCCCGGGTGAGACAATTCTTTTTCAGGGCCGTACATATAAAACCTATCGTGGCATGGGCAGCATAGGTGCAATGAAGCAGGGTAGTAAAGATCGTTATTTCCAGGCAGGGGCAGAAGATGTCAAGCTCGTCCCCGAAGGGATCGAAGGCCGTGTGCCCTTCCGTGGTCCGCTCTCTGAAAATGTCCACCAGTTGATGGGCGGCCTCCGCTCTGGTATGGGATATACCGGCTGCAAAACGATCAAGGAATTGCAGGAGAACGGCCAGTTTATGCGTATCACAAACGCCGGCCTGCGTGAGTCTCATGTTCATGATGTTAACATCACTCATGAAGCACCTAACTATCGGATTGAGAAGATCTGATAGATCTGTAACGAGGAATGCGGTACGTGGTACGAGGATAGTCAAAAGCAAGTTAATCAGGGGACTGGCTCCAAAGGTGCCTGTCCCCTAGTTCCTTATTCATGAACACTGATCACAGAGGCCTCATGCAAGACATTCATTCTGAAAAGATATTGATACTAGACTTCGGGTCGCAATATACCCAACTGATCGCACGCAGAGTGCGTGAAGCTCATGTTTTCTGTGAGCTGCACCCCTTCGATATGACTCTCGACGAGATCAAGTCTTTCAATGCTACGGGCATTATACTTTCCGGCGGACCGAAATCAGTCTACGAAGAGGGGGCTCCGGCTATTGAAGAAGAACTTTTCGAGCTGGGAGTCCCTGTTCTGGGTATCTGTTACGGCATGCAGTTGATGTGTCACCACTTCGGCGGCAGGGTCGTGCCGGCAGGCAAGCGTGAGTACGGCCACGCCGACCTGATCGCCAAGAACACTCCCGGCCCTCTTTTTGACAGCTTCTTCGTTGATGGTCATAGCCCGGTCTGGATGAGCCATGGTGATCATGTCGAGATTCAGCCCCGGGGCTTTGAAGAAATTGCCGTCACCGAAAATGCTCCGGTCTGTGGCATCCAGAATCTTGAGCGTAACCTCTATGGTGTGCAGTTCCATCCCGAAGTCAACCATACTCCGCGCGGCGAGATGCTTATTGATACCTTCGTACGTAAAATTTGTGGCTGCACCGGCAAATGGACGCCCGGACAGATTATCGAGGATGCTGTTAGCCGGATCCGGGAACAGGTTGGCGGTGAAGAAGTTATCCTTGGCCTCTCCGGTGGAGTCGACTCCTCTGTGGCCGCTGCTTTGATTCATCGTGCTATTGGTGATCAGCTTACCTGTGTGTTTGTCGACAATGGTCTCTTGCGTCTCGGCGAAGGCGACCAGGTTATGTCGACCTTTGCAGAAAGTCTGGGTGTCAAAGTTCTCCGCGTTGATGCTGAGGACCGTTTCCTCGGCAAGCTCTCTGGTGAAACTGACCCTGAAAAGAAGCGCAAAATTATAGGCAACCTGTTCGTTGATATTTTCGAAGAAGAGTCTAAAAAATTGGCCAATGCCCAATGGTTGGCTCAAGGGACAATCTATCCCGATGTTATCGAGTCGGCCGGTGGTAAAACGGGCAAGGCTCATAATATCAAGAGTCATCACAACGTTGGCGGCTTGCCTGATTACATGACGCTCAAACTGCTTGAACCTTTACGTGAACTCTTTAAAGATGAGGTTCGTACGGTCGGTGAAGAGCTTGGCTTGCCCCATCGCATGGTCTGGCGCCACCCCTTCCCGGGCCCCGGCCTCGGTGTGCGCATACTGGGTGAGATTAAAAAAGAATACTGCGACATCCTGCGACAGGCCGATGCCATCTACATAGAAGAGCTCTACCAGACCGGGCATTATGACAAGATCAGCCAGGCTTTCGCTGTCTTTCTGCCTGTCAAGAGTGTCGGTGTTATGGGTGATGGGCGCACATATGAGTATGTTGTCGCCTTACGCGCTGTCGAGACGAAAGACTTTATGACTGCTGGCTGGTACCCGATGCCTTACGAAGACCTGGCGCGGATCAGTAATCGGATTATTAATGAGGTTCGCGGCATCAATCGGGTTACTTACGATATTTCGAGCAAGCCTCCGGCAACCATAGAGTGGGAATAAATACGCGGCGCGTGGCGCGTGGTGGGAAAGATCGAATAATCAGCGGAGAAAGGCTTTTGCCCTTTCTCCGCTGTTTTGTTCTGTAATCCGTCATGACCAATCATTGCAACTCTTGATTATCAAAGAAATCGTTGCTTTTCTGCTTCTCGATTGAATGTCTCTGCATGAATAAGCTAAGATGAAGATTGTCTTAGTTTCTTTGTTCTTTGGTGTTGTTAAAACGGAAGGGAAACTTCATGGAAAATTTTCAAATGCTTTACTGGTACTGGCTGGTCTTCGGCATGATACTGATGTTACTGGAACTGGCCGTTCCTTCCTTCACGATCTTCTGGTTTGGCTTGGGAGCACTGGCCGTTGGCGTATTGTTGCTGGTGGTCCCTGGTCTCAGCCTG
>JAOUDB010000550.1 GCA_029859485.1 Desulfuromonadales bacterium
GGAGCTAAGGTCAATGTAGTTTTTTCTTAAATTGAACGACTTACGAGAAGAAAAACGGCCTTTTATTGATAGAGGCATTCAGTAAGCTCTTTAATACACAGAAAGATGGCCACCTGAAAAAGGGCGGCCTCATGTCTAATTAGACTACAATGCTTAATTAACAAAGAACTTAGAAGCAATATATGCAACTGCTGGCCAAGCAATCAAAACAGCAGACAGGAAGGCAAAAACACCAAGCACTGCAATCACGACAACCATATAATTTGTTTTTACGTAATCCATGAAGCGGGTTTGAGTTTTCATGACAGTCACCTCCTTCTCTTGTGCCAATATTATATAATTAGATTAATTTAATGTCAACCTGTTGGCGATGAAAGAAAAATCGTCTTGGTGGTTTATGAATGAATCAAACTATTGGTCCCTTGCTTCCAAAGTGGGGGTTATCATGCTGCACTATTCTCATATGTCACGACTTCCGAGAAGAAAGTCGCCTTCTTATTGATAGAGGTCCTTTAATCCGAATAACGATGGTCACCTGGAGCAATCCTGGGTGGCCATTTTTATTTATCAGGGTCTGCAAGAATTTCGCATTTCAAGCGATGTCACACCATTCAAACAATGTAGTAGACATAATGGCTGACAGGTGAGGACAAAAAGAGACCTGCCTCTTGCAACGTGGGTTATGTTGGGCTTTCCAGTAGAGATTCCAACACAGAGCCAAAACCAAGGAGGCAGGTCATGAAAAAGTCTATCATGTCTGTCGGTTTAGACGTCCACAAAAACTCTATCGAAGTTGCCTTTGCCGACGCTGGTAGTCATGGAGAAGTGAGGAGCTACGGTAAGATTGACGGCAACCTCTCCGCTCTCGACAAGGTGATCAGGAAGCTGGAAGCGAAAGGGACTGAGCTACATTTAGCCTATGAAGCCGGACCCTGCAGTTATGAGATTTATCGTCATCTCAGTAGCAATGGATACGACTGTACTGTCGTCGCTCCTTCAATGATTCCCCGCCAGAGTGGCAATCGTATTAAAACTGATCGGCGAGACGCACAGATGCTGGAACGTTTGCACCGGGCTGGCGAATTGACAAGTATCTACGTGCCCGCTTTGGAAGATGAGGCGTTGCGGGACCTGGCACGGGCCAGAGAGGACGCCAGGGCGGTTGAGAGAAAAGCGAAGCAACGCATCTTGGCATTTCTCCTTCGCCATGGGTATCGCTACGGCGGCAAGACGCCCTGGAGTAGAGCCCATTTCCGCTGGATCGCCCTCCTCAAAATGCCACACCCCGCTCAACAGATCGTTTTGCAAGAGTCTCTCGATGCCCTGTCCGAATGCACAGAACGGGTTAATCATCTAACGGAGCAAATCCAGAGTCTTCTACCACAATGGCGCATGTTTCCGGTCGCCCAGGCATTACAAACATTGCGTGGCGTCTCTTTGATTGTTGCAACCACGACCATTGCTGAGCTTGCTGATTTAACCCGTTTTGCCAGTTCGGTTGAGCTGATGTCGTATCTCTGACTGGTCCCCTCCGAACATTCCAGCGGAGAGCAGACAAAGCGTGGATCTATTACCAAGACCGGCAACGGCCATGTTCGTCGTGTTCTGGTCGAAGCGGCCTGGGCCTATCGACTACCCGCCCGTATCAGCACAAAGCTCCATTTACGGCAAGAAGGGATGCCGCAAAACATTTGCGCAATATCGTGGAAGGCACAACTCCATTTGTGCAACCGCTACAAAAGACTGTTAGCAAAGGGAAAGGCAAATCAATTGATTATCACAGCAATTGCTCGAGAGCTTTGTGGGTTCATGTGGGCGATTGCCAATGAAGTGGAAACTCCGACAGCTTGACTAACCAATATGAAAGGGCTTGATAAAGTACCAGGCAGGAGGAACAGATAAATAATTAACCAAAATATTCCAAGGTAGTACCAGAGGCGCAACCACGGTCTGGAGAACCCTCGAAAATCCTCATTGATAAGACCAACGGTCGAACTCACGTGCGGTAGAGAAAGAGGCAGCTCCGCGACGAAGCCAAAGTCAGGCGGTAACCAACCCGCGAATATCAGAGTGATCTACCGTCGCAACACGGGTTCCGTCTCTGATCTTGCCCTGGAATCATACTAAAACCAAACCACAGAAAAGCAGTGGGTAGGAACCGTGTCGCCTCTTGACAACTGTCAGCCATATCAGAATTTATAGGAAGAAAATCTTTACCTCCTTTTCGTTCTAGAGTATATTGGTGCCGTCTTATTTGATGTTTTCCATGGGGTGTTGGAATTGATTAACAGGCTTGTAACATTTTATATAAAGAGAATATGAACCGCTGTCGTCGGCTTAATTGCTGACCAGCGGTTTTTGTCTTTTGTGGCTGTAGTTTTAGATC
>JAOUDB010000551.1 GCA_029859485.1 Desulfuromonadales bacterium
TTGCTCAAGCTTTCAGTTGTCGGGCTCGGCTTCGGCGTCAACTTCGCAGAGGTTATAGAGGTCGGCAAAAGCTCCTTGTTGCTTACCCTCGTCAGCATCACCGCAACCATTGTATTGGGAGAGCTTTTGGGAAGGGCGCTGCGATTGCCCCCGAATACCCGAACGCTGGTCTCTTTCGGTACGGCCATCTGTGGAGGCAGCGCCATTGCCGCCATGGCTCCGGTGATCAAGGCAAAGGATGAGGAGATCGCGGTTTCCTTGGCCACGGTTTTTTCTTTAAATGCCCTCGCCCTGGTTCTCTTTCCGCTCCTTGGCCATCTCTTTGGTCTCGACCAGCACCAGTTCGGCCTTTGGGCGGCTCTTGCGATCCATGATACCAGTAGCGTGGTAGGCGCCTCGGCTGCATATGGCGCTCTTGCCTTGAGCGTCGGCACAACGGCCAAGCTGACCCGTGCGCTCTGGATCGCACCCTGTACCCTGCTAGCGGGTTTGTTCAAAAAGTCGCAAGAAAGAAGCGGATTCCCCTTTTTCATTCTCGGCTTTATTGCGGCAGCTTTCGTCAATACCTGGCTGCCATCTCTCGACTGGGTGTGGGGTGGGCTTTATCTGCTGGCTAAGCAGACACTGGTGATGACGTTGTTTCTGGTCGGGGCAGGCTTGACTAGGAAAGTCCTTAAGCAGGTGGGCCTCAAGCCCCTTCTTCTTGGTGTCATGCTGTGGGTTGTCGTTAGCGTAACTGTTTTACTTTTGCTCCTGAGTGGCCACCTCCACTAAACCAAGGACTGAAAGCCGTTAAGCCTGCAAGCCTTTTCTCTCTTTGTTGCCCCAAGAATTGTTGTTCGTTCGCTGCCTGTATTAAATATTACGAGAGCATTCAAACCCTTGCTGCCGATTTCAGGAGTAAGGGTTTTTTGTCTTTCTGGCAACAGGTTGAAAACCATGGTGGCTGAATGCACTCCGTAAGGGACACAATGAAGCCACCCTCTAAAGCCGGAGAGGGGGAAAAAGAAAGTTTAAAAAACATGCACAAAAAAGCAGCATCCATAAGTTTTGCTTGATTGCGAAAAAGATATACGGTAAAAAAGACATAATGCATATTAAATAAGCAACTATCTGCATAAAAAGGAGGCAGTATGTCAAGTCAACTAGATGAGAAGGTAGAACCAATCTTTCAGGAAGTTCTGGCACGCAACCCGGGGGAAACAGAATTCCACCAAGCCGCCCGCGAGGTTCTCGAATCACTCGGCCCTGTCCTGGTCAAACATCCGGAGTTCGCTCAGCACAAAATCATTGAGCGCATCTGCGAGCCCGAGCGTCAGATCATCTTCCGGGTACCCTGGCGGGACGACAGAGGAGAAGTACAGATCAACAGGGGCTTCCGCGTCGAGTTTAACAGCGCACTCGGCCCGTACAAAGGCGGCCTGCGCTTTCACCCCTCCGTCTATCTCGGCATCATCAAGTTTCTGGGCTTTGAGCAAATTTTCAAGAATGCCCTGACCGGCCTTCCGATCGGTGGCGGCAAAGGTGGTTCGGACTTTGACCCGAAAGGAAAATCAGACGACGAAATCATGAGCTTCTGCCAAAGCTTTATGACAGAGCTCTATCGTCATATTGGCGAACATACAGATGTACCCGCTGGCGACATCGGCGTTGGTGGTCGCGAGATCGGCTTCATGTTCGGCCAGTACAAGCGCATCACCAACCGCTGGGAAGCCGGAGTTCTCACTGGTAAGGGCCTCGACTGGGGCGGCTCCCTGGTCCGCACCGAAGCAACCGGCTACGGCGCGGTCTTCTTTGTTGATGAAATGCTCAAAGCACGCAAAGACAGCTTTGACGGCAAAATCTGCTCGGTTTCAGGTTCCGGTAACGTCGCAATTTACACCACTGAGAAGATCCACCAACTCGGTGGTAAAGTCGTCACCTGCTCTGATTCTAATGGTTACATCTATGATGAAAAGGGGATTGACCTGTCATTGCTGCAGCAGCTCAAAGAAGTTGAGCGCCGCCGCATCAAGGACTATACTCAATATCGCAAGCACGCCAAGTACGTGGCCAAGGGCAACATATGGGAAGTTCCATGTCAGGTAGCCATGCCTTCGGCGACCCAGAACGAGATCAACGGTGCTGACGCCCAGATGCTGGTCAAGAATGGCTGTATCGCGGTTGGCGAAGGCGCGAACATGCCGACCACTCCGGAAGGTGTTAAGATCTTCCTCGATGCACAGATCGCTTATGGCCCAGGTAAAGCCGCCAATGCTGGTGGTGTTGCAACCTCAGCGTTGGAAATGCAGCAGAACGCCGAGCGTAACTCCTGGACTTTCGATCATACGGAGAAGCGTCTGCAGGAAATCATGCACAACATCCATGAACTCTGCTACGAAAC
>JAOUDB010000552.1 GCA_029859485.1 Desulfuromonadales bacterium
ATGTTGTCATTCCATCAACCTTTTCTTGCGAAAACGGCCTTACATGATACCTGAGCGTCTCGTCTTCATCGACCTTGAAACCACTGGCACAAGCATATTGAACGACAGGATCACCGAGGTCGGCTTTTGCGAGGTTCACGATGGTACTGTAGTCGAGGAATGGTCATCGCTCATCAATCCTGGGAGACCTATCTCGCCCTTCATCGAGCAGATCACGGGGATCACGACAGAGATGGTGTCCGAGGCGCCAAGGTTTTCTGAAATTGCCGCAGAGTTACAAGGCAAGCTCGCCGGGAAAGTCTTGGTCGCTCACAACGCCCGCTTCGATTATGGTTTTCTGAAAAATGAATTTCGTCTCCTCGAGATCACCTTCCAGGAAATGATTCTCTGTACCCTGAAACTTTCGCGGGCGCTTTTCCCAGAGCAAAAAAAACATAATTTAGACGAACTCATCCAGCGGCATGACCTGAAGGTTCAGAATCGTCACCGGGCCCTTGGCGACGCTCAGGTTATCCGGGATTTTTTTGCAAAACTCTGCTTCGAACAACCTCTTGAACTTATGGCCAAAGCCATTCGGAGTCAATTGAAACAGCCCAGTTTGCCGCCTCATTTGTCTCTGGAACAGCTCAAACGCCTGCCCTCCTCTCCTGGGGTTTATCTCTTTTACGGGGAGAATGAAACGGTGCTGTATATCGGCAAAAGCGTTGATATCCGCTCCAGGGTCTATTCACATTTTGCCGGAGACCATCGGAGTCAAAAAGGGATGCGGCTATCTCAGCAGGTCAGGCGTATCGACCATGAGAAAACTGCGGGAGAGTTCGGGGCGCTGCTGCTTGAAGCAAGGCTAGTCAAGGAGTTGATGCCAATTCATAATCGGCAACTCAGGCGAACCCGGGATTTGCATTCTATACGTCTGACCAAAGGAGTGAAGATAGGTTCAAAGCCTGAGATCGTATTATTGAAAGATCTTGGCGGTGATTTGCTTGAGGGCCTTTTCGGCCTGTTCCGCACGCGACGGCAGGCCGAGACGGCTTTACGGGAAATCATTCTGGCGCATGGCCTTTGCAACCGGACTCTCGGCCTGGAAAAAGGTAATGGTGCCTGCTTCAATTTTCAGATCAAAAAATGCCGAGGAGCCTGTGTTGGACAGGAACCAGTGTCTCTGCACGAGTCCAGGCTGGTCACTGCGTTCGCATCGATGAAAGTGCGTTCCTGGCCCTATGCAGGGGCTATTGGCATTCGGGAAAAATCCGCTACGGATGACCGCACCGAAATTCACGTATTCAACCACTGGTGCCACCTTGGAACGGCTGACAGCGAGGATCAATTACGGGATATCCTCGAGTCCCCTAGTTTGTTGCCCTTTGATCTCGACGGCTATAAAATCCTCACCCGTTTTCTCGAAACGAAGGTCCAACACTCTGATTTGATTCACCTGTTGCACCCTTCACGTGCGGACCGACTCGTTTAACATCGCACTTCAAAAGACCCCACACACTCAACATTTGCTCAAGTCATTATGATACCCACTCATTTAACCACTGGGAGGGCTAAAAGTACTATCTACAATTCCATGCAGATGACCTCAAACGTTGAAGAGGAAGTGGCAGATATCACCGTCCTCAATTATGTAGTCTTTACCGTTTAGCTGCATCTTACCCGCCTTCTTGACACCCTGTTCAGAGCCGGCGGCCATCAGGTCGTCGTATTTCATAACCTCGACCCGGATAAAGCCTCGTTCGATGTCACTATGGATCTTGCCTCCAGCCATTGGCGCGCTGGAGCCTTTGCGGATGGTCCAGGCGCGGCACTCGTCTTCACCAGAGGTGTAGAAGCTCATGAGGCCAAGCGCGTCGTAAAGAGCGGCGTTGATCCGGTCGAGGCTCGGTTCGGTGATGCCCATTGCCTCCATGAATTCAGTACGCTCCCCTTCGTCTTCGATAGCCGCGATTTCGCTCTCGATCGCACAGGAGATAGTAAAGACGCCAGGTCCGAAATCTTTGCCGATATCATTCTCAGAAACGTTGTAGGCAAAAAGCAGCGGCGTACGAGTGACCAGATCGAGGCTTTTGATCGCATGTTCTTCGTCAGGATCAAGCTCTACAGTGCTTAAGAATCGTTCCTCCTCCAGGGCCGTGTTGAAGCGTTGAAGGACTTCTTCTTCCAGAGCTTGCTCAGTCGTCAGACCTTTCTTCTTGTCTTTGGCGAGGCGCTGCAGGCGCGTCTCCACCAACTGCATGTCGGCCAGCAATAGCTCTGTTTCGATCGTGGCCCGATCACGCTCTGGATCCACCGATCCAGCGGGATGAAAAACATCCGGTGAATCGAAGGATCTGATCAGCAGGCAGAGAAGATCGCAGCGCTGGGCCGGATCCATCCA
>JAOUDB010000102.1 GCA_029859485.1 Desulfuromonadales bacterium
TTGCAGGCATCAACATCCATCATGCCGCGATCGGTCAGCCACTCGCGTGGCACGTAAGAAAGGTCAGGACGCTCACCGATTGCGATGATCACCTCGTCAGCCTCAATCATTTCGCCATCTTTGGTCAGCAGCCCTTCTGCAGTGACTTTCTCAGTGAAGACCGGCCAGCGGATTTCGCCACCGAGAGCCTTAACGCAGTCGATCTCGTGCTTGTAAGCTGCAGGGCGCTGGATATCTATGCACAGAACTTTTTCTGCGCCCATGGCGTAAGCACCAAGGCAAACGTCCATACCCGCGTTACCGGCACCGATGACAATGACACGTTTACCAACCTTGGGCTTTTTGCCGGCATTGACAGCCTTGAGGAAATCAAGGCCCTTGGTCATCAGTTCGTGTCCCGGGAAAGGGATCACGACCGGATTATGGGCACCTGAGGCGATCACGACAGCATCGCTTTCTTTCTCGATGTTGGCGAAAAGAGCCGCATCGACCTTGGTCTTATTCTTGACCGTAATCCCTACATCCTTGATGCGCTGAATCTCAGATTCGAGGGAATCTGCCGGCAGACGATCCGTCGGAATAACTTGACGCAGTTTGCCGCCGACCTCTTCGTCAGCCTCATAAACGGTCACGCCATGACCGAGCAGGCGCAGTTGCCATGCCGCCGCTAAACCGCCAGGGCCACCGCCAATAACTGCAACCTGTTTTCCTGTTTCAGCCTTCAGTTCGGGAGCTGCGACATTGCGCGACAAACGACCAAGCTCTTTCATGGCGACCGGTTTATCGATATAACGACGACTACAAGCATCCATACAGAGGTTCGGACAAACTTCACCACAAACACTGGCCGGGAACGGCGAGTATTTAAGGACCAGCTCGAGGGCTTCCTCGAATTTTCCCTGGCGCAACAGATTAATGCGGTCCTGGGTCGGGATATTCGACGGACAGGCCACCTGGCAAGGCGCACCGAAACGTTTATCCTGCCAATGCGGAATCTTGATGCGGTCGGCACCGGCATTAACCAGACCGGCGACGTGAGCGTAATCATCCTTGACGACATCAGCGAAAACACCGCCATCGCCGACCCATTTCTGGGTGCGGAATTCGCGCAAGGTTGTCCGCGAGCGGATATTACGTTCTTCGTAAGTCTTGGCAACAATCTTCTGCCACTCGGAGAAGTCGGTCAGCTCTTTTTCCAGCTGAGGACGACCAATCTTGCCCAGGAAGATAGGCATGTTTTCTTTCAGGAAAGCCTGATCGCCGTCATCCAGGGAGAGCACCCAGACATCATCCGAGAGACCATCAACCGGTCCACGCACATAGATGGTACCACCGACCATCCCCATGCAGGAGCGATCGCCGAGAATCGAGGGGAGCTCTTCACGACCATAACCGCAGACCACACCAATACCACCGCCCATGAACTCAAAAGAAAAGGAGCCGGTATTCTTGAGGATCCAGAACTCCGGAACGTCATAGGCCGGATCGTGCTTCATCAGCGAACCGGAACGAGTACCGACGCGACCCGCAACATAGATCTTGCCACTCGCTGCGCAGTGGGCCGTGGTGTCACCGCCATCACCAAGGATAGTCAGTTCGGCGCCGGCGTTCAGCCAACCGGCATCGGCAGGTGCCGAGCCTTCGACCACGATTTCTGTTCCTTCGAGGCCGAAAGAGCCAACCCGCTGACCCGGGTTTTTAACCCGAAACTTGAGCGGCCGACCATCTTCCGTCCACAGAGGACCACCAATATTGTGATGTCCTGAGGAGGTTACCTCAAATTCCGTCTCACCCTGCTCCAGCGAGCGGTAGATCTGCTGCAGAAGCGCCTGGGTGGAGATGCGGCGTTGTTTCGCGTCATAACCTGAAATTTTTGCTGCCATATTTAAAACCTCTAAAAAGGTTCGGGGCTCGCCTTTGGGGGCTAGGGACTAGATTTAACCAGCCCCGAGACCCCATCCTCTCGCCTCGAACTTTAACATACGTATTGAATATCCAACCTGTCTGCGACGGCCTTGTCCGTGGAGATCAAAGCATCGGAACGACCTACCGGCAACGATGAGTTGCCAATCGGGGCCATCAACTTCTTGAACTCGGTATCCATGGCCAGGAAGTAATTGACAATATTCTCGGCGACCCGGTCGACATCGAGGCGATGCACCAACGGCTCTTCCTGGGTGGTGATACCAACCGGACAGAGGCCCGTGTTGCAAGCGTTGCAGCGGCCCATGTCATTGCCGACGCAACCAGCCATCTGCAAGATCAACTTACCGGTAAAAACACCGTTGGCACCGAGACACATCATTTTGAATGCGTCCGCCGCCAAGTCACCGGTTTTGCCAAGACCGCCAGCTGCCCAGAGTGGAATCTGGCCCTGGCGACCCTGGGCCGTCGCGGCCTGGTAGCAGTCACGCAGCTTGGATACGATTGGATGACCCGTGTGGTCGAGAGAGACCTCATGGGCCGCACCGGTACCACCATCAATGCCGTCAAGGAAGAAGCCACCGACGATATTGTAAGGGTCTCGCACCAGATTGTTGAAAACACTGACCGAAGTCGCCGACGCCGCAACCTTGATCGCCACAGGTACGCGGAACTTGAATGCCGAGTTGAAAGAGAGAAACATCTTCTGCACGCTCTCTTCAATAGAATAAAGGCCCTGATGGTTCGGTGGTGAGAGCAGGTCAGCCTTGGGCACACCACGAATCGCCTGGATATGCTCGGCGACCTTGCCGGCCTGCAGAAGTCCGCCATCCCCGGGCTTGGCGCCCTGGCCAATCTTGATCAGGATACCGGCGGGATCTTCAACCATATGCGGCATCGCCTTGGCGATCCGGTTCCAGCCGAAATGGCCGGAGGCGATCTGCAGGATCATGTATTTGAGATACCTGCTCTTGAGCAGCCGTACCGGAACACCACCCTCGCCCGAGCACATGCGTACCGGCATGCCGCACTCTTCGTTGAGGTAAGCGACGGCGATAGCGACGGCTTCCCACATCCGCCAGGAGAGGGCTCCAATCGACATGTCACCGATAATCACCGGGTAGATCCAGCGCACCGGCGGCATGGAGGCTTCCACCTGCAGGTTGTTCTGGTCATCCACGCTGAACGGCAGAGTCTGAGCGGGCATGATGCGGCCAAAGGGTGCGAGCAGATCGAAGGTATGCCGCTGGGCATCGAGACTCGGGTCGGTCATCTGCGAAATACGACCGATGCGCATCTTGTCGAGGGTCCGCACCGACGACTCAAGATTTTTCCGGCCACCGCGCTTGATCGAATCGCCACCGAGACAGCGGGTAATAACCGGATGCCGGGTGTCCTGGTTTCTCTCAGGAGCGATAGCATCGTTGGGACAGACTTTCTCGCAGATACCACAGCCACGACAGTAGTGCTGCACGTCTTTGACCTGGCGAATAACCGGTACCGCCGAGAAGCGTTGTTGTGGATCGGGCAGCTCCCCTTCTGAGAAAACCATACGCCGACGCTCTACCTTGCATTCGATGGCACGGAAGGAACATGCTGAAACACAGGAACCACAAAGAGTGCAGCGACTGGCGTCATACTTGATTTTCCAGGGCATGTCATTCGGTGTGACATGCTGAACTCTCATTGTCTCCATCGCTGCACCTCCAGGTTGTTGTCGATGGCTACGATTTCACGCTCATGAGGGTAGATGTCCGTTTCCCAGTCGCGGTCAGGCAGGATGTCGTTGATACCACAAACTTCGGAGGAGATAACCACTGTGTCATTGGTACGGCCAACCACGACGGGGCGCAGCTTCTTGGCATCGCAGCAGGTAAACATGGTGAAGTCGGGCAACACACCGATGATGGTGTTGGGGCCATTGATCTCCAGGTGAGCCAACGACTGGCGCATTGCCAGAAGTTGCTCTTTATCTTCGCGTTGCTCCAGATCACCAAAGGGTAAAGGCGTGACCACGTGCTTGTAATATCGCAGCGGCCAACGCAATTCACGATGCACGTAATGGAGCGTGTAGAGGAAACACTGGGAGTCAGACTCGAAACCGATATAGCCGCGATGCAGCTTGCGCTGGGCTTCAACGTTCTTCAGATAGAAAGTATTTTCACCGTTGGCCAGCGCCGTGTAACCCTGCATGAAAAAAGGGTGGGCAGCGTAACGCACGATATCGTAGTTGGTATTCTGACGACACTGGGCAGTGATCACCCTTGCGGTGAACTTCTCGTCCGGAGTCCAAAGTTTGAAATAGGTACCGATATCACGAGGGTCACCGATCTCCTTGAGGGTTACGACATCAGGCCAGAATGAGTAGACAAAGCCCTGCTCATCCTTCTCAAGAGCTTTGCGCAACTTAAGACGCATATCGAGGAGCAATTCCTCTTTGTCCTTCTGCTCGCCATTACGGAAATAACGTGGATAATCGAAAGTCTCGAAAACATAGTTCGGCATGGCGTGAATATCCAGACCGGGTTGTGGGTCGGTTTCCGGAACCCACTGCATGACACGCTGGAAACCTGCCTCGTGCAGCATATCTTCGGCAAGCTTCAAACCCTCATCCGTGCATGCCATGGAGAGCGTTGGCAGATGTTTGTAATTTTCGAAGAGACCACCGAGATCGTGCATGACCATGGCAAAGCCGGAGTTGTCATGCCCTTTCTGTTGGGACTCCATCAACTTCAGCGCGAGACTGGGATGGACATAATTTGAGCTTTTAATTGCACCAATTCGGCACATCTAGAGCACCTCCTGAAAAACATTCATTAAGTCCCTGGTTCATGGCAAAGTGCTTAGAATAAGGGCCATTACGTAAAAACAGAACAGCGGGGCGCTACTAAATAGCAATCGTCATGCCACATACTCCGGGGATCGATCAGACGCACCCAAATGCGCTGTAAAACCTTGAAGTTATTATTCAATTTGCTTCCAGGAAAAGACGCTTTAATACTCGCCACAGGGAGGACAAAGCAGTTAATGAGTAACTATGTACTTGAAGTGAGTAACATATAAACACAAACGCCCCCCGCGTTAGCGCGGGGGGCGTGTTTCAAACAATGCTTTTACAACAGGTCAAAGCAGGTCAACCCAGCCATGCGGATCAGGCATACGACCATACTGAATATCGGTCAAGGTATCGTAAAGCTCCTGCGTCACTCGCCCTGTGATCTTACCATCCCCTATAACAACCGTACGATCCTTATAGGTAAACTGGCCAACGGGCGAGACCACAACCGCGGTTCCTGTCCCGAAGGCTTCAGTGATACGACCACTCTCAACACCGGAAAAGATATCGCCAACCGACAAGGCACGCTCTTCGACTTCGATCCCGTTATAACGGGCCAACTCCAGCACCGAGCGACGGGTAATTCCATCAAGGATCGTACCCTTCAACGGCGAGGTCACAAGCTTGCCATCACAGATAAAGCAGAGGTTCATACTACCGACCTCTTCAACATATTTCTTCTCTTTGGCGTCGAGCCAAAGAACCTGATCGTACCCCTTCTCCGCAGCTTCGCGAGCAGCATACAGGCTCGCAGCGTAGTTGCCCCCGGTCTTGACTTCCCCGGTGCCACCATCGGCGGCACGCACATAGTGATCAGAGATCCAGATCTTGACCGGCGCCAGACCACCCTTGTAATAGGCACCAACCGGACAGACGATAATATAGCAAAGGTATTCTTCGGCGGGTCGCACACCCAGCATCGGTTCCGAGGCAATCATGGTCGGTCGGATATAGAGGCTGGTCCCTTCATTACGCGGCACCCAGTCTGACTCAAGCCGGACCAATTCTTTCAGGGAATGAAGCATGAACGCCTCATCAACCTCGGGCATACACATACGACGGGCGCTATGGTTAAAACGACGGAAGTTGTCCATCGGCCTGAAAAGCGCGATCCGCCCGTCCGGCCGGCGAAACGCCTTCAGCCCTTCGAATATCTCCTGTGCATAATGAAAGACCATGGCGGCCGGATCGAGGGAGAAATTCTGATAGGGCTGTATACGGGCATCATGCCAACCCTTACCCGCTTTATAATTCATGACAAACATGCGGTCAGAGAACTGCTTACCGAAGGTTAGTTCGCTTTCGTCACCAAGACGGGGCTTGAGTTTTTCCAGGGGAAGGATTTGCAGGTCCATACGCTTGTCACCCTCTCTAAAAGTGCTGTTTTTATCAAGACTTCAAGCATATTTTTTAGCACAGGGCAAAACAATCACGCAAGACATTAAGCCGGCAGAAAGGCACAATGCGACAAAAAGACCGTCACGGATCAACCTCTCTGGCAAAATCCAGGCGCGCATCGCCATACAACAAATTACGCTTGTTGTCGTCGACTTCCTCCTCTTTAAAACGGTCGAGGAAACGATGGTACTCAGCCAAGTCGGCCAAATCTTTCATATCTACCGAAGAGCTTTTAACACGCCACAAGTCTTCCATAAGAGCCTCCCTAAAAACTGCACCAAGGTAAACGACAAACCAAGGATAACCCTTTACATATATTTTTCAAGGTATTTTTTACCACATATATTAGAACGCAGTCTCACAAAATTCATCCCTTCGCAGCACAACCTCCCTTAATGCTTGAAATGACAGCCAATCTGCTGTTTTACTATTAAAAATCTGGAACCTTTGCGGGAGAAAACAAATGACCTATCAGGACTTCAAAAAAGCCGTCTCAATATTTGGCTTAGGAGAGCGGGCCAATCTTGCCCAGATCAAGGACAAGCAGCGGGAACTCGTCAAAGCGCACCACCCCGACCGTGCCGGGAGCTCTACTCCGGAAGCGATTCGCGAAATCAACAGTGCCTACGAAATCCTTATGGAATACTGCAACGGCTACCAATTCTGCTTTAGCGAGGAGGAATTTTTGGAACAGACACCAACCGAGAGGCTAAAGCGCCAGTTCAGCTGGGATCCGGTTTGGGGAGGGAAAAACGAAGCTCAAGACGATTAATTAAGGAGCTGACACCAGCTCGAAAGCTTCAGTCTGGTCGTTAAAGTTGAAGATCTCACCCGTCTCAATAATGTAGTACCAACCATAAATCTTCAAACGACCCTGCCGATAACGCTCCTTCACATAGGGGTAGGTCAGCAAGTTGCGCATCTGTACCAGGATATTGATCTGCTCAGTCATCCACTCACGTTTTTGCGCAGAGCCGGAACCTATTTGACGGTCAACTCGCGCGCGCACTTCCCTGGAAATCGCAAGCCAACGCCTGACATGTGGGAGGTGAGCCAATTCTTCCTCAGACTGGTTCATAGCGGCACAGCCACCACAGTTGGAATGGCCACAGACAACAATATTTTCTACTTCCAGCGCCTGCACAGCGTACTCTATCGATGAAGTCGTACCGGCATATTCCTCTGTGTTTCGATAGGGCGGGACGATGTTCGCGACATTCCTGACAGTAAACAGCTCACCGGGCATGGTGCGGGTAATCAGGTCCGGTACAACGCGCGAATCTGCACAGCCGATAAAGAGTGTGTGTGGCTTCTGATTTCGACCCAGGGACTCGAAGAGCTCCTTGTGTGCTTCAAAATCTTCTTCGCGAAACTTTACAACGCCCTTAAAAAGCTTATCCATAGACCCTCTTCACAAATGACCAAGGCCTCCCCATTATGGGGGAACCCACAGGTTGAATAGTAAGTAACAGCAAACCACATCAAGCAGAGTTACTGACTAACTTTGGCCTCCAGAAAGGCGAAACCACCTCAAAGATGCTTTCCAGAAGCGCTTTCAACAGGACCTCTTCACTACGATGTGGAAGGACTGCAACGCTTCTGCCGCGAGTGTGATCGAAGCCTTGCACACGCAAGCCGACAAGTTCTCCGGAGGCCAGGTAATTACTGACCAAGGCCTGTGACACGTAGGCAATCCCGTCTCCTGCGAGAACAGACTGAAGAGTGAAGCGTAAATCATCAGAAACGATAACGCCCTCAAAGTCATCAAAGCTATAACCGCAACTCAACAGATTCTTGCGCATCAACTCCTTGGAACTACAGCCATCACGGCGCGCAAA
>JAOUDB010000103.1 GCA_029859485.1 Desulfuromonadales bacterium
CCGATCTTCTTTTCAGAATCACTTAAACTAAATACCGATAACCCGAAAGAGGTACGTGCGGCGTGGCCGTTCTATATCAGGAAGGACTCTCCCAAGAAATCTTCGCGGACAATTCTGTGGCCTTTCTTTTCAAAAGTAGAAAACCGTGAAAAGGAATACGTGACCTGGAACACTCCCTGGCCACTGGTGCGCGTGACCAAGGGCGACAAATATCACGGTCTTAAAATACTACCCTTCTTTTCCGATGAAACCATGGATGTTAAAAGAGAGAGATGGTACCTTTGGCCAGTATATAAAATAGAAGAGATGAATTCAGAACTGATAATGCGACGACGGGATCGCGTCCTTTTCTTTCTGTACTCCGATGTAAGGGAAGTTAAGTATGAAACGGGCGATTCCTTGCGCCGAATCGACTTCTGGCCTTTTTTCGGCTATAAAAACGTCAACGGTGTGAGCCATCTGCATTTACTGTCGCTGGTTGAACCTTTTTTCCCCAACAACCAGTCGATCGAAAGATTATGGTCGCCATTGTGGCGCGTTTATCAGCAGAAATGGGATCAGCAGGGAAATCGTGTTGTCAGCTTGCTCTGGAATCTCTATTGGAGTGAGAAACAGGGTGATCGTCTTGCCTGGGAGCTCTTTCCTATTATCCAGTACCGCAAGGACTCACAGGCTGAAAGTGATATCAGTTTTCTTAAAGGGTTAGTTCGTTATCGTAAAGGCCTAGACGGTAAGCAGCTCAACCTCTTTTATCTGCCCTGGGGCCTCCATTGGGACCGTGATGCAGGACGAGACTCTTAAGCCTTTTGGCCTGTTTGTAATTACCGAGCAAAGAGACGCATTACATGCAAATTCTAAAGCCCATAGGAAGTAGTGTTCTTGCCGTAGGCCAGACTGTCGGTGAGATGATCTCTCTTTTGTGCGAGATGCTCTACTTCTTCAAGGAAGCGCCCCGCAACCTGACCAGCATCTTCCGTCAGATGAGTATTGTCGGTATTGAGACTTTGCCGATTGCGATGCTGGTCGCTCTCTTTGTCGGTATGGTGCTGTCCGTGCAGACAGGCTCTGAACTTGCGCTTTACGGTACGCAAGAGGCCATCGGCGCCATTGTCGGCCTCTCCATGGTTAAGGAGCTTGGCCCGGTGATGACCAGCCTCCTGGTTGCCGGACGCGTTGGTTCGTCGATGGCGGCTGAGATCGGTGCAATGCAGGTTTATGAAGAGATTGACGCGCTCAAGACCCTGGAAATCAACCCGGTGCGTTATCTTGCCATGCCGCGGTTGATTGCCTGCCTTTTCGCTGTGCCCGCCCTGGTTGCATTTGCCATGGTTGTCGGTATCATCGGTGGTGGGATTGTCGCTGAGGTTAACCCGAAAATTGATGTCCCTTTTAATGTTTATTACGAGAACATGACGCGTGCGATCAACTATAAAGATATTATCAAAGGTCTCTTTAAAGCAATGGTCTTCGGTGGCATTATCGCTCACGTCGGCTGTTATGTTGGTTTCAAAACAAGTGGTGGCGCCAGGGGAATCGGCGAGTCGACGACTCGATCTGTTGTCCTTTCCTTTCTGTTAATCATGATCGCCAACTACCTTCTGACACGATTCATGATTTAAGGATCCGGATTCTATGTTTTCTGACGATCAATCAAATGACGGAGGTTTTTTGGGGAACTTCTGGACGAAGGTGGCCCACGGTTTCTCTCCCGCAATTATAGAAGGCGAAACCTGCCAGATTTACCATGAGGGTTCAAATGGCGTCAGTATAGAAATCGAAAAGCTCAACAAGTCCTTCGGTGACCATCATGTCCTTAAGGATATCGACCTTTCGATCAAGCCGGGTGAGACTTTCTCGATTATCGGTCCTTCCGGCACCGGTAAAAGTCTGTTGCTCAAGCATATCGTTAAACTGATTGAGGCCGACTCTGGTCGGATTATCATCAACGGTCACGATATTGACGATCCTTCGGCGAGAAATGGGGCCAGTGATTTTCGGTACAGTATGGTTTTTCAGTCCTCGGCGCTTTTTAACTCATTGACCGTTGGGGAGAACGTCGGCCTCTGGCTGCGTGAGAAGCGTATCTGTGCCGAAGTTCGTATCCGTCGTATTATCCATGAAAAGTTGCGCCTGGTTGGGCTGGAGGGGAAAGAAGAGCTGCGCACCTCAGAACTTTCCGGTGGGATGAAGAAAAGGGTTGCCATTGCACGGTCGCTGGCAATGAACCCTGACTTGATCCTTTATGATGAGCCCACCGCCGAGCTCGACCCTGTGACTTCGGACGAATTGGCGCGGGTTATCATGTCACTTAAGGACAAGGTCAAGCTGACGACTATCATTGTCAGTCATGACCTTAACTTTGCGCTCTATCTCTCCGATCGTGTCGCCATGATGCACGATGGTAAAGTCATCGCTCTTGGCACACCTGAAGAGATCAAGAAGAGCCAGAATCCGATTGTACGAAATTTTATTTATACAACGACCAAAGGTATTCAGGGAGAAGGGGATTAGTATGGGCATGTCAACCGAACAGAAAGTCGGGCTGTTTTTTCTGGCAGCACTGATTTTGCTGGCCGTAATGATAGAGCTGGTCGAGGACTGGCGTCCCTTTGAGGATCAATACTCATATATTGCGCGATTCGATTCAGCTGTTGGCTTAAAGGCGGGAGATCCTGTCCGGGTTGCCGGGGTTAATGTCGGCAAGGTCAAGTTGATCCTTATCGAAAACCAAAAGGTCCGCGTTGACTTCTATGTCAATCGTGTTGACAGCGTCCGCGAAGATTCCAGGGCGCAGATCAGGCAGACGAACATGCTGGGAGGAACTTTCCTTGGTCTGGACTTTGGTTCTTCTCAGAGTAAAGTCCTCGAGCCCGGCAGTGAAGTTCTTACGGATGAGAATTCGAACATTGATCAGTTAATTACGAACATAGACCGTAACCAGGATCGTATTTTAAGCCCATTAGGCGATATGGTTGAGGACAGTCGGCAACCATTGACTGATGCGATCAACCGCCTCGAGCGTATCATGGCCAAGATTGACGAAGGCGAGGGGACTTTGGGGCGACTGGTCAACAATCCTGCTCTTTATGATGAAATAACAGGGGTGTCTGCTAAGCTGAACCTGCTCTTGTCTCGGCTCGATGATGGCGAGGGAACCCTGGGTAAGCTTATGAACGATCCCTCTTTGTACGATAACCTCAACCACACCATGATTAACCTTGTCGAACTGTCAAATCAGATCAACTCAGGTCAGGGGACTTTGGGGAAGTTGCTGGTTGATGATCGCTTGTATGAAGAGGCTACCGAGACCATGAGTAATCTTAACAATATTTCGGGCAAGATTAATCAAGGGAAGGGTACGCTTGGCAAGCTCGTTCATGATGACGATCTCTATGTCAATGTCAGTGATAGTATGGGTCGGATCAACAGCATTGCAGCTAAAATTGACGACGGGGAGGGCACCCTGGGGCGGCTGGTGAACGAAGATGACCTATACCGTGACGCCAAGACGACCTTGCACAAGGTTGAAAAGTCGGTTGACGGCCTCAGTGACACAGGGCCTCTCTCTGCGCTCGGTGTTGTGCTCGGTACTCTTTTTTAGAAAAACACAGGGTCCATTGCAGATTTCACACGGTTATTGCAAGAGCCTATATTAACCATTACTTCTTCGCTAGTTCTCGTCTTATCGCGGACTTTGGCAATGGTTATAACTGCATCAGTTGCTATGATGTCATTCGCTACACTACTTCGGGTCTGGGGGGACTTCGTGAAGCGTTTTGTTGCTCTTGGGATAATCGTTCTTTGTTGTTGGCTTTTGAGTCCTCCGAAAGCCCTTGCACTAGAGGAACGACTGATCGCCGTTATAATGACGGATTCGCATCCTCGTTATCAGGATGTTCATTCCGCCTTTGCTGAAGCTCTCCAGCCTGCCTGCGGCTCTGATTGCCGTATCTATGTACAAACCCCCAATGCTGACACCATGTCTTTACGTAACAGTGTTCGTAAGGCTGTTGCCTTAGGTGCCGAACTGATTGTCACTTATGGTCCTTCTGCAACTCTTGCTGCGCAGGCTGAATCACTCTCAACCACAACACTCTTTGCCGATGTTTACGACCCTGTCGCCCTTGACCTCGTTTCTGCTGACAAGATGACTGGCCATAATATGACCGGCGTTCGGGGTGACGCTCCTCTGCAGGCTCTTTTAAAATATTTTCTCGAAACGACCAGAGCGAACAACCTTGCTGTCCTTTATGATGATGCCAGTCCCGAAGCAAATCAGCAGAAAATTATTCTGCAGGATTATGGCGTAAAAAGAGGGGTTGATGTGATGTTTTTGCCAGTGGTCGACTTTAAAGACCACGACGCGGCATTACAAAATTTGCCTGAAGGCGTTGATGGTCTTTTTCTCGCTGATAGTGAACATAGCGAATCCTATTTTGAGCATGTCATAGGTCTTGCAGATGAACTTCAGATCCCGGTGTTTACGCAACGTGCCGGGGCTGCAAAGATCGGTGCATTCATGGTTCTGCAAACCAGTGCCGCTGAACAAGGTGAGGAGGTCGCTGAAATGGTGAAAGCTATCCTGGCAGGGAAAAAAGTTGAAGAAATACAGATGTACAAACCGCGCAAGGTTGAGTTTGTTGTTAATCTCAAAGCCGCCAATCGTTACAACATCAACGTCCCCTTCCAGACTCTCTCATTTGCCTCCAGCGTTGTCCGTTAATTTCGTTGCAGAGCCTCAACCCAACCAGTAAAGCAAAGCGGTTAAGGTGAACGCGCTACAGAGTGTGCTGAACAGGATTGTGCCCGAAACCAGATCCGGACGAGTACCGAAGCGGATGGTGTAGAGAAGCGGTAAAACCGCAGAGGGCGTGCTGGTCTGCAAGATTACGATTTTGCGCGTCAGTCCATCGAGTCCGAGAAGACCGACGAGAGCAACAGCCAGCAGGGGGCCAATCAGCAGGCGAATGGCTGTCGAAAGGCCGAAGAAACCCCAGTTCTCATGGATTTTTACGCGTGAAAGTTGCATGCCGAGCAGTACCAGCATAAGAGGTATGGCGGCCTGTCCTAACAGTCCTGTGGTGCGCAGGATGAATTCCGGTGGCTGCAAGTGGAATACCTTGCATAGGATCGCAAGGGCAACACCGTAAAAAATTGGTATTTTCAGGGTGTTGTTGAGAGCTGTCTTCCATTTGACCCCTTGACCCTGAGCGATCAGGATCGCCAGGGTTCCCAGCGGTATGTTGAAGAGAACAAACAGAACTATGGAAACATCGAGAGAGGCTTCTCCGTAGGCAAAGAAGACGAGCGGCAGGCCAAAGTTTCCGATGTTCACCATCGATGTTGTCAAGGTAAAGGCGCGGGTTGTGTCACTGTCGAATTTGCACCATCGGGATGTGAGGAACGCCAGCAGGCAGAGAAGTGCCGTATAGAGAGCCATAAAGAGCGCCAGTCGCCCCAACAGGTCACTCTCGACGTGACTTTTTATCAGTGCAGAAAAAACCAATGACGGGGCAAAAAGGTAGAGTACGCTGTTGGCTAAAGACTGCAGATCGGCGCCAGATTTTCGCGCAAAGACAAAACCTGCTGCTGTGATCAGAAAAACAGGTAGTATGACTTGTACAAAAAGCATATATAATGACCTGAAAAGGGTAAACGTGCGTTCGTCAACTTCTGCGATTTTACCATTAATATTGCTTGACCCTAGCACACAAAAGCAACGCCTGCCAGAGAGCCGATATGCTTGTCGATGTTGATCATGTTCATGAAGCCTTGCTGAGTTTACCTCACGTCAAAAGGCTCGCTTCATTATGCCGGAACCGGGACGCATATATTGTTGGCGGAGCTATTCGTGACGCTCTGCTTGAACTCCCTATTAATGATGTGGACATTATCTTTCCCGATGACCCGACCGAGCTAGCGAAGAGTTTTGCCAGGCAGTTGAGTGGGAGCTGGTTTTGGCTGGACAAAGACCGTAGGCAAAGCAGAGTTGTTTTCAATGCTGATGTGAACTGCCCTGATTTTGATTTTGCTCCTTTCCGAGCACCAACCCTTGGCCAGGACTTGCTTGACCGTGACTTCACTATTAACGCGATGGCCATTTCTTTAAAAGCAGATTCCACAGAAATTGAACTCGTAGACCCCTCATGCGGAGTGGAAGATTTGCGAAATAACGTGCTGCGCATGGTTGGCAGCAGGACGTTTACAAGTGATCCTTTGCGCATTATCAAAGGCATTCGTCATGCAACCGTTCTTGGTGTTGAGCCGGAGCAAGAGACTTTATACAGTATGCAACGCGAGGTGACTGGTCTCTATCGGATTGCCGATGAGCGTATCAGGCAGGAGATTTGGGGCATTCTTGCCAGCAAAAATGTTTCTCGAGGTCTTCGACTTCTTTCTTTAAGTCTGGCTGGTAACTACCTGTTTAGCAAGGACTATTCAGCCGTAACTGAGGATGTGGTAAAGCGCTTTGAGGATTGTCGTGTTCGGTGGCAGGCTTTAAAGCGAGAGTGCCCCCTTGTCGATGGTTGGCTTGACAGTGAAGTTGAGCAGGGCCTGAGTTGTGAAACCCTTATTTTGTGGACATTGATGCTTGCCCAAATCGATCAAAGTTTACCTGCCAGGCTTGCCGATGAGTGGATGTTGAGCCGAAGAGCCCAGACGAATATCAAGGGACTTGCTGTAATTGACGTCAAAAGTTTGGATGGTCTTGCCAGTGTCTATCATAGTCGACGCGCTTTTGCCCGGTGGGCATACAAAGCACGTGTTGACCCAAAAATATTGTTGTTGACCCTTGCTGTTATGGGGTCGGATCGTTACATGGAATTCATTGCTTCGTGGGTTTCTTTGGTTGATTCCTTAGAAGGAAAGCCGCCAGAAGACTTTGTGAATGGTCATTGGCTGCGCGCAGAGCTAGGTTTGCAGGATGGCCCTGAAATGACGAAGGCCCTTTCTCTGGTTAGAGAGGCTGAGATTTCAGGTGAGGTCAAGAGTGAGGGGGAAGCCCATAATCTGCTCCTTCGCCATTATAAGAATATGGATTGACAACCCGATTTTTAACGCCCTATAATCACGCCCTGTTTGCGGGAATAACTCAGTGGTAGAGTGTCAGCTTCCCAAGCTGATGGTCGCGGGTTCGAATCCCGTTTCCCGCTCCACTAATAACAAAGGGTTAGGTTGACTCCTGGCCCTTTAGACTTCATCAAGAGAGGTTATCCGGAATGTTCGAGAAGGTACAAATTGCTCCCCCCGATCCGATTCTCGGGTTGACCGAAATGTTCAAGGCCGACCCCAATCCTGACAAGATCAATCTTACCGTCGGCGTTTATCAAGATGCTAATGGCGAGACTCCGGTTCTGGCTACGGTGAAAGAAGCTGAAAAAAGAATCCTTGAACGGGAAAATTCTAAGGGCTATCTGCCAATGACCGGTGAGCCGGCATACTGCGCGCAGGTTCAGGAACTGCTGTTTGGTGAAGGGCACGAAATCATTGCCACCAAACGTGCCGCGACAGCACAATGCCCCGGCGGCACGGGTGCTTTGCGAGTGGCCGGCGACTACCTGCACACACTGCATCCCGGGGCCAAAATATGGCTGAGTAATCCGACTTGGGCTAACCACAACACCATCTTCGTGGCGGCTGGTCTCACCTGCGAAAAATACGACTATCGTGATCCCGTAACCAATGGGCTCGATTTCGACGCTATGTGTGCGTCGATCAAGACAATCCCTAAAGGGGACATTATTCTTCTGCACGGTTGCTGCCACAACCCGACCGGCATCGATCCTACCGTTGAGCAGTGGGCTCTGTTGGGTGACCTGCTGGCGGAGCAGGGTGTGTTGCCTCTGGTCGATTTCGCTTATCAGGGTCTAGGCGCCGGTATAGAGCAAGACCGCGCCGGGTTGCTCGAACTGACCAAGAAAGTCAAACAGATGCTCATCTGTTCGAGCTTCTCGAAAAACTTTGGACTCTACCGCGAAAGAACCGGAGCCCT
>JAOUDB010000553.1 GCA_029859485.1 Desulfuromonadales bacterium
AAGCCAACCGCATTCAGTTTAATATTAGCAAGACCTTCGGGGATGACAAGCTGATGACAGCGACAATTTTGCTAAATCCAGAAACCCTGACATATAGGAAAGTTTTCGACTCTGTCGGCAGACAACACTTCAAAGAGTGTTATGAATTAAACAACTCTGCAGCCTTTGCTTTCCCTTACCTTTAAAGGCACAGAGATTTGGCCTCACCACACCCCCCTGTGAGTGAGGCATTTTTTTGTCCTTTTCTGGCAACAAAAAAAGACCACCCGCTTCTAGGTGGCCATCATTTTGTCGTCTTAAATACCTCAATAACAGGCCTATTTTCTTCTCAGAAGTCGTTAGTTATAAAACAGTTAAGTGATTACAGTTGAAGCCTCTTTGATGAAAAACTTTTTCTGAAGCCAGAAGGCGACATGGACCAATCCGATCAACGCAGGCACCTCAACCAACGGGCCGATAACAGCAGTAAACGCAACAGCCGAATCAAGACCGAAGACAGCAACGGATACTGCAATTGCCAATTCAAAATTATTGCCGGATGCAGTGAAGGCTACAGTAGCTGTTTTGGAATAATCTGCGCCTACTTTGACTCCCATCCAAAAGCTAACCAAAAACATTATTACAAAGTAGATCAAAAGAGGGATGGCAATGCGTACCACGTCGAGCGGGATGGAAACGATGAGTTCCCCCTTGAGGCTGAACATAACAACGATGGTAAAGAGCAATGCCACCAAAGTGATGGGACTGATTTTAGGAATAAACTTATTCTCATACCAGTCACGTCCTCGGCTCTTCAACAAGACAAATCGTGTAATCATGCCAGCGAGAAATGGTATGCCAAGATAGATGGCGACGCTTTCAGCGATCTGGGCGATGGAGACTTCTACAACAGCGCCCTCTAGACCGAACAGTGGCGGGAGTACCGTTACGAAAAACCATGCATAGATCGAATAGAAGAACACCTGAAAGATTGAGTTGAAGGCGACTAGACCTGCGCAATAGTCAGTGTTGCCTTCGGCCAGTTCATTCCAAACAATGACCATGGCAATGCAACGAGCAAGACCTATCATGATCAGTCCGACCATATATTCCGGATAGCCATGCAAGAAAACAATAGCTAGTATGAACATCAATATTGGACCGATCACCCAATTTTGAACTAACGAGATGCCTAGAATTTTCTTGTTCTGAAAGACCTCTCCCAATTCCTCGTAGCGGACCTTGGCCAATGGCGGGTACATCATAAGAATCAGGCCGATCGCGATCGGAATGTTGGTTGTACCGACTGAGAAGGCATTAACAAAACCTTTGATACCAGGGGCTATCCAACCCAAACCAACACCTAAGAACATGGCAAGGAATATCCAGAGTGTTAGATAGCGGTCAAGAAATGAAAGCCTCTTAGTCAGTCCGTGCTCCATAACAGCCTCATTTTAAAAACAGCCCAATGTCCTCTAATAACCTAGCCCATAGAATTTCTTGGTCAAACCCTCGCAAACATTGGTTTTCCTGTAAATCCTGCAATATAATAAAAGCCACCCGATTTTGTAATCGAAGTGGCCTCTGAGATTCATCTTAAAAATAACATAATCATCGAAAGAGTTCGTACAATCAGTGGTCCAGCGAAAACACATTGTGTTGTCGTCGCTCCACCCCATTGTATGGAACTTTCAGTTCACGCATTTTATCTCGACCAAGAACAACCCATCCGTCAGAACGTTTAAAAAACATGACCTGCTTATTAGACATGAGAAAATGCAACTCGTTATTGCTAACCAGCTCTTCGTGACCATCTTTAAGTACCACAGGAATAAGCATAGAATGAGCCTCCTATTTAATATTTATAGTGGGTCTAATTCCCCTCAGCTTGCTGCGCGATTTTACAAAGGTTGCAGGCTAGTGATACTTCGTCGCTTGCTGCGAGGTAGTTCATTCGACAACTTTATCCTAAGTTACCGCGAAGAGAGGTTCTGTCAAGCCCATAGATATATTAACTTTAGGAACTTTTCGGAAACATACTAGAAGTTCGAAGCAACACACAACCGACGGCAATGTGTCTTATTTATCCTGCTGCATTGTTGTGGTGTGCTTAGATTGACTGAAAGGTGAAATTCTTGCTGACCCCACAATGTAAGAATGGCCTGCCCAGAAAGGGCGGGCCATTTTGTGTCTTATAGATGGTGACATCTGAGAAAAGTAAACTCGTAGTTCAAGTCAAGAATGGCTTTCTGAACCGGCGGCAATGGGCACTGGAAGGAGAAAATAAATCAACTTCGAGCAATTTTATCGTCAAGCTCAACCAGACTGCTGACCGTAATCGTTGGCTCGATTCCCCAAGGGTCGAAAATGGCCTCCGGGGATCGAC
>JAOUDB010000104.1 GCA_029859485.1 Desulfuromonadales bacterium
CACGCTCAAGTTGTTTCTTTTTCAGAACCAGCTGCATCTTCTGTTCTTCCTGAACAATGGCGGCGGCAATATCCTGGCTGGCGCGTTCCTGGTAAGAGCTTTCAAGGTCTGCCGCCATTTTATTAAAGGACGTCGCGATCTGCCCCAACTCATCATCACCGACATCCATAATCCGGTAGGATAGATTGCCGCGACTGATTGCCTCGGTCGCGTTGCGCAGCTCTATTGCCGGCTTTGTAACCTGGCTGATTCTTCTAAAGTAAAAAACAGTGCCGAGGATGATGACAGCACTCATGGCCAGGATCATTCGCAAGATGGTTTCTGACTGCATCTCGGTTGTTGATTTCAGGGAGGCTTCGAGGGAAAGTATAATTCTGTCACTTCTGCCCAGAGGGATCATGGTGAAGAGATGGCGCTCCGGATCCGTGCCAATGTCGTGATCGAGGAAAAGTGATTGACCGCTACCAATCAGGTTGATCTGGGCCGGGGTCAGGTCGACGTCGGTAAATTCAGGTTTACTTTTAACAATGGTTTTGCCCTCTGGTGTCATCAGCGCCGCAGAGACGTTAAGAGCGGATGTTACACTCCTCAAGAAAGTTTCACCCATGGCTGTTTGCAACAGGAGAATCCTGCTCAACTCGTTACCTGTGTAGATTGGTGCCGCAACCATGAGAACAGGGACGCCACCGAATTCATTGCTGTAGCGAAAGCGAGGCTGTCCGCTACGGCGCACCTGGTCGAAGAGTGTGACAAGGCTTTCTTGTTGAATGAGCCCCCGGATGTCGGCAGGATAAAAGGTGGTTATGATGTTGGACTTTTCAAGGGTGTTGAATAGGCGGTCCTGCAAGATGCCAAATTCGGCTTCATCGTGAAATCTTTCGGAAAGAGACTGGAACTGCTGCATGATAACAGCATAGGTCTGCAGGATGATCTCATGCTTCTTGAACTCCCGGTAGAGCACTTCCTTGGTGGCGGCCAGACGTTCGTCGGCGCTATTTTGAAATGAATGCTCTGCCAGGTGAATGGACCCATAGATTGCCGCAACAGTTAAGGCGACAATAAGGAACAGGAATGGTAAAAAGACTTTTCTGCGCAGGGAACGAAAGCGCCTTGACTGCTCGGAAGCTTTGGAAGGAGAGGCTGCTTTCATAGGACTCTTTGATTAATGAGGAAATTGCCCGTCGTTGATTAGCTCAACAAAGGATGTAGCGACTTCGGGGTCAAATTGGGTGCCGGAATGGTCGCGTATCTCCTGTATGGCAATCTCGTGAGAGAGAGCTTTACGGTAGGGCCTGTCAGAGGTCATGGCGTCGTAGGTATCACAGACAGCCAGGATCTTTCCTTCCAGGCGCCAATTCTCACCCGTCAGGCCATTCGGATAACCGTTACCATCATAGCGTTCGTGGTGCTGCTCAATAATCTCACGAACTGTACCAAGGAAGCTGATCGGCTCAAGTATGCGCACACCGATAGAGGGGTGCAACTTGAGAACGTCGATGTCCGCAGGGGTCAACTTCTCCTTCTTGTGGAGCAGGTTGACATCAATGCCTATTTTGCCAATGTCATGCAGAATCGCAGCTTGCTCGAGTTGCTTGAGAGCATCGCCTTCTATTCCCATCTTCTTCGCCAGAGAGACACTGAAGCGTGTTACGCGCTCGGAATGGCCACGAGTGTAAGCGTCACTTGCCTCGATGGCGGATACGAGCGCCTGAACTGTATTGAGGTATGTGGTCTCCTGCTCTTCGTAGAGGCGGGCGTTGCGGATGGCGATACTGGCCTGGGCTGCAATGGTCGAGAGAAGTTCGAGGTCAGAGTTGTTGAATTCTGAGCCATCAATCGGGTTGGCGATGGTGATCGTGCCGATGACCTTCTCTTTATCGTTTAAGGGCGCGCAAAGAACGGACTCTCGGATAAAGCCGAGCCGGCTCATCTTGCTGAACTCACGGGCTTTGTCAATATTTTCTACTAGTTTGGGCTCATTGTTGTTCATGACCCAATAGGAGACACCACCAGGTTTCAGGGGGATCTCCAGTTGACGATCGAACTCATCATTGATGCCTGCTCCGCCCCCAACGACCAGGTTGCCGCTCTTCTCGTTCAACATGAGAATGTAGCCGATCTGGGCTTTCATGGTCTCCATGCTCTTCTGGCTGAGAAGGTTCAGTAGCTTGTCGAGATCCATGGTGGCGTTGACGGCCAGGCCCATTTTGTAAAGCGCCTGTAAACGGTCTACAGCCTGGGTAAGCCCTATGTTTTTCTCTTCGAGTTCGCTGGCGAGGTCGGCAATCTTGTAGTTTGCTTCCTCGATCTCCTCGATACGTTCCTCGAGGTTGATGTTGAGATACTCAATCTCCTTGAGGCGATCCTCAAGGGTCATGTTCATCGCATGGATTTCTTCGTTGTGAGCCAGTTTTTCTTGGTTTACGGCAAGCTCACGCTCGTTAGTAACTGTTTTTTCTACAAGCGCCCTCAGCCGCTGCACCATGTCGTTGAACTTGGAAGAGAGTAGCGTCATTTCGTCAGAACTGCTGACGACAGTGTGTGCCTGTTCGAATTCGCCCTGCTCAACAAGGTCCATGGCGGTAACCAGCTTGCGAATCGGGGCATCAACGTAGATCAGAAGAAATGCGGTAATTGTCAGAATCAGTATGACCAACATGACGCCGGAGGCGACCATGGTTGCGTTTCGTCCACTGCTCTGCATGTTTGCCAAAGTGCTCAGGGAGAGCTGCAGGTTGAGGATGCCAAGAACCTTGAGGTTCTCGTCGTGGCATCCATAGCACTCCTGTGAATTATAGATAGGGACCAAGGAGTTGAAGTGGTCCTGGCCGGAGAGTGTGCTTGCGTAAGAGAAGTTACCTGTTCGGTAGGCCATCAGTTCCGAGGTTGAAACCAGTTCGCCTATCTCTTCCGGTAGGGCGGCCATCAGGATACGTCCGGATTCATCAAAGATCCGTACGCTGTTTATGGCCGGCTCGTTGTTGATTTTACCGAGAATGTGGCCAACCCGGTCGTTCTTGCCGTTGGCCATGTC
Organism: Desulfuromonadales bacterium; assembly: GCA_029859485.1. Taxonomy (GTDB): domain Bacteria; phylum Desulfobacterota; class Desulfuromonadia; order Desulfuromonadales; family BM103; genus M0040. The sequence goes on from JAOUDB010000104.1 coordinate 3,035, forward strand.
CGTAATGATACTGTTGCGGATTGTTTCTGTCAGCATACGGCCATGTTCTGACGCCAGTTTGCTGAGCATGGCTTTCTGCGTTTGCAGGTTGTACCAGGTTGTCAGACCAATGGCGACCATCAGAATGACACAGCACAAACCGAGGAATTTTATCTTAAGAGAGTTCATGAATGAATTATTTGCCGCCTGTTTTCGTACTAACCTTTAAATTAAAATACGTCATAACGCCAATGGGCCGTTATTTGACGCAAGCGTACGGAGCGAGAGACGGTTAAAATTACAGTCAAAAACCTCTTGACTTGACTCCATTCTCACATCGCTATAGGATCGCAGGGTTTGCCACTTCTGAAAATCATCATTTCTGCTTTGTTACTGGGCTCGCGAGCCTTATAACGAAATTTTATTTTGCAATAAGCAGACCAGAACTCTTTATGTAAGGATGTTATCTTTCTCTCATGCTGCCTGAAGCTCTTATCGTAGTTCTCGGTGTTGTTCTGATCGTAGAAGGTATGCCGTGGTTTCTTTCGCCACGGGGAACCAAGCGTATGCTGAGCGAACTCTCCCAACTGAACGATAATGCTCTGCGTGTTGTCGGCCTGGTTTTTATGCTGGCTGGTTTGTTACTTGTTTACTTTGTTAAGGGCTAATTAATCTATATGAATAAATATATTGGTTCAAGCGTAAAAAGTCTATGCAGCTGAGTGAGTACGATTTTGAGCTTCCCCAACATCTAATAGCTCAGAACCCTCTTGGCGATCGTTCTGCTTCGCGACTTTTGTCCCTGGACAGGTCCTCTAAGCAAATTGGTCACCGTTGTTTCACCGAGCTCCCCGAACTCTTACGCGATGGTGATCTCCTGGTTCGTAATGAAACCCGGGTCATACCGGCGCGATTGCTAGGTAAGAAAGAAAGTGGAGGGCAGGTCGAGCTCTTGCTGGTGAAACAGTGCGATCCAGTGCAGAACATCTGGCGCTGCATGACGCGCAGCTCAAAGCCGGTCCGGATTGGCGCCAGGCTTGATTTCTCTGCGGGCGTCTATGGTGAAGTCGTTGAAGCTGTTGAAGACGGTCACCGCATGGTTCGTTTTGCCCCGTCCGACAATTTTCTTGAAACGCTTGAGCGTGTCGGTCATATGCCGTTGCCTCCCTATATCCGCCGCGAGGATCATGAGCAGGACAAAGACCGTTACCAGACCGTGTTTGCAAACAAACCGGGTGCCATCGCCGCGCCGACGGCAGGGCTGCATTTTACTGAAGAGACTTTTACTGCTCTTGCCAAACGCAACATAGATGTCTGCAACATTACGCTTCATGTGGGCCCGGGAACTTTTCTGCCGGTTCGCACAGAGAAACTGGATGACCATCGCATGCATTCGGAAGCCTACGAAGTGACAGAAGAGGCCGCGCAGCAAATTAACAAGGCTCGCGCAGAAGGGCGACGGATCATTGCCTTGGGTACCACTGTGACGAGAACACTGGAGCACGCGGTCGATGATAACGGTTTATTGCAGGCTGGGCAGGGTGAAACGGCTCTTTTTATCAGGCCAGGTTTTCAGTTCCGCCTGATCGATGCACTGATAACCAACTTTCATCTCCCCAAGTCGACGCTGCTCGTACTGGTGTCTGCTTTTGCCGGCAAGGATTTTATTCTCAAGGCTTATCAGGAAGCTGTCGAACAAGAATACCGATTCTTCAGCTATGGTGATTGCATGTTGATTGAATAGTTTGTTGATTGAATAGTTTAAAGCGTGAGACGAGGTGCTGGGACGGGGTACGAGGTGCCGGGAAAGCGTAATACTTTTCGGACCTATTGCCCAAACAAGAACAATATGGCTTTACACTAAAACAGTAAAATCTGAAATCAAAAGACAAACGCAAAGACGCTAAAAAAGCCATGAAAGAGGCAAAGGGTGACTCTTCTCGCTTTTTGAAGTGGTTTTCTTTGCGGCCTTTCTCGACCCCTTCGCACCTTTGCGTTAAATACTAAAACTATTGTTTGGGTGGTAAATCCGATACTTTTTAAAAATGGACTAACATTTAGGAATTGATGAATTCTACAAATAATGATTTGCATAAAGGGCCGATGACCTTTGACCTTCTAAAGGAGTGCCCGGAGACCCGGGCTCGCCGCGGTACTATTCATACGCGTAAGGGCGCTATTGAAACACCGGCCTTCATGCCGGTGGGTACGCAGGGCACGGTCAAAGGGATGATGCCCGAGCAGCTTAAGGAGATCGGCTCGCAGATTATCCTGGGCAACACCTATCACCTTTACCTGCGTCCTGGTCATGAGCGGATGGCTCGCTTAGGTGGCCTGCATAAATTCATGAACTGGGATCGGCCGATTCTCACCGACAGCGGCGGCTTTCAGGTTTTCAGTTTGGGAGATCTGCGTAAAATTGATGAGGACGGGGTCCGTTTCCAGTCCCATCTTGATGGCAGCAAACACATCTTGACTCCCGAACTCTCGATTGCGATTCAGGAAGCCCTCGGTTCAGATATCATGATGGTCTTCGATGAGTGTATTCCGCACCCGTCGACGCGGGAGTATATAAGTGCTTCGACAGCCCGCTCAACGCGTTGGGCGGCTCGTTGTAAAGCCGCTCGTACTGATGAGAGCACAGCTCTCTTCGGTATCGTTCAGGGAGGGATGGAAGAGGATCTGCGGCAGAAGAGTGTTGAAGGGCTACTTGAAATCGGTTTTGATGGCTATGCCCTTGGCGGCCTTTCCGTTGGTGAACCTGCAGAAGTCATGTACCAGGTTATGGATTGGTCATTGCCTTTGCTGCCCCAAAATAATCCCCGCTACGTGATGGGTGTCGGTACCCCGGAAAATCTTGTTGAAGCCGTTTCCCGTGGCGCTGACATGTTCGATTGTGTCATGCCGACACGAAATGCCCGCAACGGTGTCCTCTTTACCAGTTTCGGCAAAATCAGCATCAAACAGGCCCGTTTTATTGAAGATGAATTGCCGATTGATCCGGAATGTTCCTGCTATGTCTGCCGCAACTATAGTCGTGCTTATTTGCGTCATCTGTATCAAAGTAACGAAATCCTCTCATCGGTATTGAATACTACCCACAATCTGTATTACTATCTGCACCTCATGAAGAGGATGAGAGATGCCATCAGTGAAGGTATCTTCAAAACATTTCGTGAAGACTTCTATCGAAAACGTGTGTCAACCGGTGAAGCTTGAGGCTTGCACCGGTTCAGTATGATTGCTTGTAAAATATATAACTAGCTAATATCAGGAGGAAAAACATGTTTGCAACAAACGCATATGCAATGGCAGGTGGCGCTGAACAACAAGCTGGAGGGTCCGGTATGGAAGGGATTGTGATGCTGGTTATCATGTTCGCAATCTTTTACCTGTTGCTGATCCGTCCGCAACAGAAGCGCGCCAAGCAGCACAAAGAGCTGGTACAAAGTTTGAAAGCCGGCGATCAGATTGTTTCCGCCGGTGGTATTCACGGCAAAGTCGTGGCTGTTCAGGAAGATATTGTGACTCTCGAAGTTGCCAGCAATGTTCGTATTAAAATCAACCGCAGCTCTGTCGTTGGCACCAAGACAGATAGCCTGGAAGAATAGCTGTCAACTCATAAAGCGTCTGTCTGAAGGATCGAATTCCGATATTTTCGGATCAGATCTTTCTCTAGACACTCTAATTTAGACGTATGGCGGTCTGCTTTTCGCGGACCGGTTGAAAGGAGATGCAACAGAATGTCCAATAGCCTCAAGATTCGGACCGGCCTGGTTCTGGGCTGCCTCATCCTGGCCCTTGTCTCGCTCGGACCGACGCTCTTCGGTAGTGATTTGCCGGACTGGTGGCGCAAGACTTTTGACCCGATTCACCTCGGTCTTGACCTGCAAGGTGGCATGCACCTGGTTCTCGGTGTTGATGTCGATAAGGCGGTTGAAAGTCGTCTCGATACGATTGTCGATCAGTCGGAAGACCTGTTGCGTGAAAAGGACGTGATCTTCAAGAGGATCGATCGATCTTCCGGAGAGCGCATCATTGTCACTGTTTATGATGAAGAAGCTGGAGAGCAGGCCGATGCGATCATGGCCGAAAATTTCCCGAACCTCGAAGCGATGACGCTGACGGCCGAAGGTGCTTATATCCAGAAGAATTATCGTTTGAGCGATAATGAAATCGAGGCGGTTCGCGAGTACGCTGTTCGCCAAGCCCTTGAAACGCTGCGCAATCGTGTTGACCAGTTTGGTGTGAGTGAGCCTACCCTGCAACGCCAGGAAGGCAATCGCATCCTGATTCAGTTGCCTGGCGTCAAGGACCCTCAACGCGCTATTGATCTGCTCGGTAAAACGGCGCGACTTGAATTCAAGATGGTTATGGAAGATGCTAACCCGCAGGACGCTATTGCAGGTAACCTGCCTGCCGGTGGCCAACTCCTTTATGAGCGTCGGGTTGATCCTCGCTCTGGAGCGGTTTCCGAGAGCCCTCTCATAGTCGAGGACAAAACGGTTCTGACAGGTGATCTTCTCTCCAATGCTCAGGTTCGTATCGACACCCGCTTCAACGATCCTTATGTTGCTATCGACTTTAACTCGGTGGGCGCGAAACGCTTTGATCAGATTACCGGTGCCAATGTCGGCAAACGAATGGCGATCGTCCTGGACGACACGGTTTATTCCGCTCCAGTTATCCGCGAGCGGATTTCCGGTGGCAGTGCCCAGGTCAGCGGCAGCTTCACCGAGCAGGAAGCCACGGATCTGGCGATTGTTTTGCGCGCTGGCTCCCTTCCTGCACCGGTTGACATCCTTGAAAACCGCACCGTCGGACCGTCTTTGGGTCAGGATTCAATCGACCAAGGGATGCGCTCGGTTCTGATCGGCTTCGTTCTGGTCGTCGTCGCCATGTTGGTTTATTACAAATTCTCCGGTCTCGTTGCCAATACTGTCCTGATGTTGAATCTTGTGTTCATCATG
>JAOUDB010000105.1 GCA_029859485.1 Desulfuromonadales bacterium
TGATCTGGACAACGGGCCTGCTCCAACAGCATCGGCACAGAATCCCGGCCCATTCTTGTCAGTATCTCTACGGCTGCATTTCTCAGCCCGGCGTTCTCCTCGGCATGTAACAGTTCAATGATTTCACCAATCAGCTCACGACTGACCGGCAACGTCAGGTAGAGCTCAATGGATTCCTTGCGGACGCGCCAGCTTTCATCACCAAAGGCCTTGAAAATTAGATCGAGGCCCTCACTGGCATCACAGGACGCAAGGTCACGCAAACCCTGCAAACGGACTTCTTCGTCAGGGGAGTTTAACGCATCGATAATTTGATCATGTATTGCCACGACTCATCCTGTCTGTAAAAGTTCAGGGTCTGGAAGTTGGGGCCTGGGGGTTGAAAAAACCTCCAGCCTCTAGCCTCCAGCATCCGCCTTTACGCCCCCAACTCCTGACTACGTTTCTCCAGAAGGTCGAGAAATGCGGCTTCAAGAATCTTGCTGTTTTGTATTTCAGGGCTGGGGAAGCGTTCACTGAATAAGCGCCTGGCTTCCCTGATCTCTGCAGCCAGCAAATCAGACCAGTGGCCACCAAGAATCCCCTCATCGAAACGATCCATATAATAAAGAGAGATATCGGAGACAATAATTCGTGCCAGGCGCTCGGCTCGATCTCGCTCAGGAACTTCACTTGAAGAGACTTCATGATCTTCAGCTGATTGGATTTTTTCATTCACTGAGTTGATAAAGTCAAGGGACTGGGAGGCGCCTTCCGCAACAGAAAGCTGCTCACCGGATTTCTCAACGTCACCCTTACTGGCCCCCTCTGACGTGGGTGCTGCGCCGATCAGAAGACGATTGATCTTCATGATCAGGTCATCAGGGATATGGTGCTTTTCAATGTAATCATCAGCTTCGTAGAGAGAATTTGGTGCACGTTTGTAAGCAGCCTTGTTGTAGACGGAAGAGAGCAGGATAATTTTAACATTCTGTAGCCCCGGACGACGGCGGACCTTATCGACGACTTCAAAGGCATACAGCCCTTCGAGAGCAACATCGACAATTGCGACCTGAGGGCGCATGGTGTCCATGGCGGCGAGCACTTCGTCACCATTATGCCCAAGCGCAGCCTCATAGCCGGCATCCTCAAGAAGACTGCGGATTGTGCCACAAATTTCGCTGTCGCTATGAGCGATCATGACCCTGACCTGCTTTGCTGCTTTAGATCGTTGAGTGTGGGGCAACTCCACCTTGAAGGGGCTACGACAACGAGCGCAACGCATAGTAACCCGCTTCCCGGCCAGTTTCTCACGATCAAGACGAAACCGGGCAGCACATGCGGGGCATTTAACAATCATCAAAAAACCTCTATTGGGAGACGGGACATGTCAGAAGCTGCTCTACCTGAGACGCGTCCTGTCAAATATTAATCGTGAGTCAGCTTATGAAGTTCTATTTTTTCTTCCGAAGAAAGGACTTTTTCCAGATCAACCAACATTATCAGGTCATCATCACGACGTGCGACACCAAGGAAATAGTCGGCCTGTGCTCCTTGGATGAACTGTGGGGAAGGTGCAATCTCTTTACGGGTAAAGCGTTTCACCTCTTTCACTTCATCAACCAGCAAACCGATATTTCTTTTGGCAAGAGAGCAGATGACGATACGATTCTTGCGGGTATCTTCATCGATGGGCAGGTCGAAACGCTTGCGCATATCGGCGACAGGGATAACGGAACCACGCAGATTGATGACTCCTTCGATAAAGGAAGGCGCTTTTGGAACAGGCGTCAACTTCTGCGGCCGGATGATCTCCTTAATCCTCATGATATCCAGAGCATAGAGTTCGGACCCCACCCTGAAGCAGGCGAGCTGAACCTCTTGAAGCATCTCTTTGCCTTCGTTCTCCGTCAAGGCTTTTTTAGATGTATAGGTAGACATAATATCAGGCAATAAATCTCTGGATCGTCTCGATCACCATCGCCGATTTGAAAGGCTTGGTAATATACCAGTCAGCACCAACCTGCTCGCCACGGGCCATATCCTCACGACTCTTTTTTGCCGTCAGCATAACCACCGGGATGTGTTTGGTTTCATCGTCACTCTTAATGCGCCGACAAACTTCAAAACCATCAATCTCTGGCAACATGATGTCGAGAAGGATTAAATCAGGTTTGACCTGACCAACAGCGTCCAATGCCGCCTGGCCATCTCCCACACCGTGGACTTCATAGCCCTTGGAAGTCAGCAGGATGCTCTCCAGTTTGAGCAAGCTCTCTTCATCCTCTACAATCAGAATTTTTTTCTTTGTCACAAATAGCTCCTTTCGCTGCGTTAGAGAGACACAACATCGAGTACACTTTCAATATTGAGCAAAATAATCAACCGCCCCTGATATCGGCCAAGGCCGCTCACCATTTCGCGATCGAGGCCGGACAGCACGCCCGGAGGGGGTTCAACCTCGTCATCGATGAGGTTAACCACCTGGTTAATACTGTCGACCAGCAGGCCCACAGAGACATCATCATGTTGACAAACCACGATACGCGTTGTTGGCATGAACTCCGAGACGCCAAGATTCAGACGACAACGCAGGTCAAAAACCGGCACAACGACACCACGCAAAGAGATAATTCCGAGGATAAACCCGGGGGCCCTTGGGATGTCGGTAAACTCTCTGACTTTGATTATCTCGCTTATTTGCTTGATGTCCAGTGCGTATTCTTCATCACCGAGGTTGAAAGCGAGGTACTGACGACTAGCTTGCTCTCTGGCTTCAGCGGGAGACTCAATGATTTCATCAGAAGGCCCGTCTGTTGACAGCGCAAACTCTTCTGTCGCAGCGAAGAGCAAGTCCAGGCCGCTCGGCCCGTCAGAAGAGCTATCGGGAACATCGACAAACGACAACTCTGTGCCGACAGCGTCGGCAACACCTGCACCAGGGTCTGACAGATCAAACGCTTCAACTTCCGGAAGAGCCTCTTCCTGTGGCACAGGATCAACAACGAGCTCTTCAGCCTTCTTCTGCGCCTTGGCTTTTTCACGAATCTTTGCAATATCCATAACTCTATCCGCCGCACCTGTTGAGAAAAGTCGGCCATGGGCTCTTTATGCCCATCAATTGACGTTTTCTGTACTACCCGTTAATCCCAGTTGCCACCGAGCTCCAACATAACCGCGTCGACAACATTCTGTTCAATGCGCGCTTCTCCGCGGCCGAAGCATTCAAGCAAAGCCAAAGAAGCAGCATGATTGATCATGCGCGGAGTTCCCTTTGAATAAGTGTAAACCGCAGCCACAGCTTCCTCGCTGAAAAGTCCTGGTCGGCCTCCGGCCTTAACCACTCTGAAATCAAGGTATTCAGAGGTCTCGGCCTGACTGAGGGGGGTCAGCTCAAACTGCATACCTATTCTCTGTCGCAACGGCTCGTAAGCACGATGCCTGAGGCGCTGTTTCAACTCCGGCTGGCCCATGAGAACGATACTGATCAAGTTACGATCATCAAGCTGGAAATTGGTCAGCAGCCTGATCTCGTCAAAGGTTTCCTTATGCGGAACCAGCTGTGCCTCATCAATAACCACGACCGGCGTCATGTCATTTTCATAATACTCAAAGAGGATCTTGGCGATCTGCTCAAGGAGATCGACCTTAAAGCGAGCCGGCTCCGTCACTCCAAGGTGGCGGGCCATGCTGCTCAGAAACTCGAGAGGAGTCAGCCTCGGATTGATCAGACAGACCACTTTGAAAGAATCATCAAGAGCATCCATCAAGGCACGTGAAAGGGTTGTCTTGCCGCAGCCGATTTCACCGGTCAGCAAAACCAGGTCACGCTCTTCTACCGCATACTGCATGCGGGCCAGAGCTTCGCGGTGGCCCTTACTCAGGAAGAGGAAACGCGGATCCGGAGTCTTGCTGAAGGGCCTCTCCTGCAGGCCGAAATAAGCCTCATACATTTAAGGAATACTCACCCCGCAAGGCTTCAGTCATGAGCCCGGCGACATCAAGGACCAGGATGGTTTTCTGGTTTCCCAGCTCAGCAGCCCCTGCAATACCCTGGACAAAACTCAGCGCTTTACCCAGAGACTTGATGACGACATCCTGTTGTCCCAGCAGCTCATCAACAACAAAGCCCATGCGCTTTTCTGCCAGGCCGACGACAGCCACAAAAAGCCGCTTTTCGTCTGACCTCTCCTCCGAGACCAGGTCAAACACCTGGCTAAGACGGAGCAGAGGAACCGTGCTTTTGCGCAACTCGATGACTTCCCGTTTCTCTACCGTCTGGATCACATCGGTGTCAATCATCAGGGTCTCGAGAACCGAGTTGATCGGAATCGCGTAGGTTTTATCGCCCACCTGCACGATCAGCGCCTTGATAATCGCCAGGGTGATCGGCAAGGTGATAATCATGCTGCTGCCCTGCCCCTGGGTGCTCTTGACTTCGATCATGCCGGAAAGCGCCGTAATATTGTTCTTAACGACATCCATACCGACGCCGCGACCGGAGAGGTCACTGACCTCGTCACGGGTTGAGAAACCCGGCATGAAGAGTAGATCGTAAATTTCTTCTTCGCTCAAGCTGTGACCTTCACTGATCAAGCCTTTTTCAACGGCCTTGCGACGTACGCCCTCGGCATCAATGCCGCGGCCGTCATCATGAACCTCGATGACAACATGGTTACCTTTTTGGGAGGCCCAGAGTTGCACCTGACCTTTCTCAGGTTTGCCGACCTGACGACGCTCTTCAGGTGTTTCGACGCCATGGTCAATCGCATTGCGAATGATGTGCATAAGCGGATCAGAGACGTCTTCAATAATCAGCTTGTCGAGCTCTGTGTCGGCGCCACGGATGTCCAGATCAACTCTCTTGCCCTGCTCGTTAGATACGCGACGGACAATCCGGGTCATCTTGTCAAACAACTGACCAACCGGCACCATACGAACGTCCATGACACCCTTTTGCAGTTCGTGGAGGCGACGTTCCAGGATGCGTGTCGCTTTGGCAAGCTCCGTTGCAACCTCCTTATCTGCCGAAGCCTTAATACGATCACCAATATTGGAGATCGAACTCTTGGAGAGAACCAGTTCACCGACAATATTCATCAGCAGATCGAGCTTGTCGATGTCGACCCTGACAGTTCTGCTGATCGAACGCATGGAACTGCCGCCATCAGCTTCTTCGACAGCCGCAGGCAAACGTTCCGCAGTAACAACGACTGCATCAGGCACAGCATCAGGCTCTTCAAGTACAACGTCTTCCGGCTCCATCGTGACTTCAACCTGGCCGTAGGTGCTTATATCAAGCCCTTCTCGACTCAGCAGAAGCTCAATGTCAGTGCAGCTCAGCTCACTTCCGAAAAGAATCTTGAAGGCGATTTTCTCTCCGATCTCTCCGGCCGAGGGCAAAGTACTGACGACCTCACCCTGCTGCTTCAGCTGCTCAGTGATTTCGGCCAACTCCTGATCAAAACTGGACAGATCGAAATCCATGCGCAGAAGATGGACAGCCCGGCCTTTGCGAATATTTTCAAGCAGACGATGTTCTTCGTATTCGGTCAGGACATTCAGTATGCCCGGGTCGATGTCCAGGCCAGCCAGTGGGTCCTCAGCAGAGGGCGCCTCACCTTCAGCAGCTTGGTCGATCTGCGCAAGGATCGACCCCAGATCGAGAGTGAAGTTTTCATCGTTGCTTTTGCCGTCGATCAACTGGATCAGGACATCGAGAGAGCTGAACAAAGTGTCAACCAGGCGTTGCGTGAAAGGGACCTTGCCGAGACGCAGTCCATCGAGGAGGTTCTCCATCGCATGAGACAACGCCGAAAGGTCATCAAAACCGAACATGCCGGCGAGTCCCTTGATCGAATGAGCTCCGCGAAAGATGCCGTTGAGAACATCAGGGTCACAATCGCCAGTCTCGACGGCATCAGCCAGCTTAACCAGGTCGAAGTTGAGCGCCCCGATGATTTCTTCAGTTTCGCTGATAAAATCTTTAAGGGCCTGCGAAGAACTCGTATCAGACAAGACGTTCTCCTCAGGCTAAGTAATCTCGGATCAGTTGCTGCAACTGATCCGGAGCGAAAGGTTTAACAAGATAAGCATTCGCTCCGAGAGCCATACCTTTTTCCCGATCACGCTCGCTGCTTTCGGTGCTGATGATAATGAGAGGGGTTTCCTTGTAGTTTTCGTTGTTGCGGATAAAACTGACCAGCTCCAGGCCGTTGATATCGGGCATATTGATGTCGGTAATGATCAGGTCGACCTTCTCACGAGGCAGAATCCGCAAGGCGTCAAAACCGTTGGCAGCCTCCACGGTGTCATAGTCGCCCATCGCTGCGATCGTCGAGACAATCAGCGAACGCATGGTCAACGAGTCTTCAGCTATCAGAATTTTCTTGCTCACCGCAACAAACTCCTTAAATTCAACCTCCAGCTCCCAGCTCTCAGGTTTTTGCTTTCAGCCCCCAGTCACCAGTCCCCAGCCTCCACCTCTAACCCTTACCCATACGTCTCTCAAGGAGAGCCTTCTCCATAGCCAAACCCGCCTGAGAAAGGAAAATTTCCAGGGCCTCCGTATCACCGATCGGCTTTTCATCGGGAAGATTATCACCATACAGCACTGCGACCACCCGACCTTCGCTGACCAGCGGTCCGACAAACACCTCACCGGGCCTCTGCCCGCCGAGTTGCTCGAAGAAATAATCGTTCCACTCTGATTTTTTTGCTGTACTACGATAAGGAGAAAAGGACTGCAACGCATCTTTAAAAAGGTGATCTTCCTCCCTGGGAAGCTTGACATTACGGACCCGGACGTCTGCAGAATCGCCGTTCAGTTCAATCCCAAACTGACCAAGACCGACAATCTCCTCTTCCTTGACCAGCAGAATCACGGCTCGACTCATCAATTCACTGGCAAAGCGCAAAATCAGCAGAATAATGCCGCCTCCAAGAGAAGGATTATTCAACTCCTGCAGCATACCACGAAGAAGATGCAGCCCTGGAGACTGTTGAGAGCTCTGTTCAGGAGTTCCAGTAGCCACCTCACCCATTTCTCTGAGCAGTTCCGCGCCAATATTATAAAGACCGTCGGCTTGTTCAGGCTCTTCAGACGAGTCCTCGCTAAGGGCAATGATCGCATCAACCAAAGCAATCAAACCAGCGCGGCCACGCTCAGTAAGAATGTCATCTTTCTTCGGCTTGGGGAAAAGGGTCGGCACGCCAAAGTTGCGTACGCTCTGCTCCGCCTCACGGTTTGGGTGGTCTGACATGACCAGTACCTGAAAATCAGGATATTGGGCACGAACTTCTTCGAGCAACTCCAGGCCACCAAGCACCCCACGGCCGTCTCGACGTGGCATGATCAGGTCAATCACCAGGGTTGTCGTTGCGGGATCCGCTTGCGCAACAGACTCGAGAAAAGAGTTGTAATTGGTAAAGACGTGAACAGGCGACTTACGTTCCTGCAGCAGGCTGGCAATCTTCTCAGCGGTTTCCGGGTCATCATCGACAACGATGAATTTGCGCGGTGGTTTCGTTGTTAAGGCCGTGACGTCAGGGCCCTCAGCAGAAGACTTAACTGGCACCTCACCCTTGACTTCTGCCAACATTTGGTCGATATCGATCAGAGATTCGCCCCGCTCGTCGAGATCTTCACCACGATGGCGCTTCTCATCAAGGATTCGACTGCCTTCCATGGCCAGCCATTGCGGGTTAAGCCCGCTGTCCAGCATGAACTGCAAAGGATTCAGAGTCGTGGACGCAAGTTCTCCGGGATCACCGAGTTCAAAAGAAAAAGCCCCTTCATCCCAACTGAAGAAGCTGTAAACAATCTTTTCAACCTGCTCACGAACAACCGTCTCAATCGCCTCACGATCCACACCAAAATTACTGACAAGGATATCGCCGATACGGCGGCCATCATCACGTTCGTGCTGGATGACCAGTGCCTTCTTGAGGGTCCCGAAGTCGACCAAGCCGGCTCGTATGACCAAGTCT
>JAOUDB010000556.1 GCA_029859485.1 Desulfuromonadales bacterium
TCTATAAACTCGAAGCTATTTGATTTGGGTGCGGCTCTTTTGTGACGGCCTAAAAACCGCTTAAAACGGTTAGTTATACAATTTATTGAGTCTAGCATATGCTGGTTTTAGCGAGATAGCATTCGGCCAAAGTGCTAAGTCTGCAATTTTGCCAGTTTGGAAACCAGAGTGAATCGGGGGCAGCCGGGATAAATATTTCCAGCCGCGACCATTTTTTGCTGGACAAGACGCCATTGTTCTGCTACGTGATAATAGAGAAAGGATAATGGCATGCAAACAGCAACAGATCAACAGAGGTTCTGTGGTCGGGAATTTACCGCACAAGAGGTGTCGCTGATCCAAGAGGTTGTCGAGACCTGCGCCGGGATCAGCCGGCTGGAGCTGGCCCACACGGTATGCGAACTGTTGGAGTGGAAACGCCCCGGCGGCAGACTCAAGGCTCGGGAGTGCCGGGATCTTCTGGAGCGTTTGGAGAGCCAAGGGGTTTTGACGCTTCCGGGAAAAAAGTCGTGTGGATCGAGCAAACCCAGGAAGCTCATTGCGCCCGCTGAAGAGGGGCAAGTTCATAGCCAGCTTACCGGCAGTGTGGAAGAGTTTGCTCCCCTGGCGATAGAGCTGGTAGAAAGTCGGCAGCAGCGGAAGCTGTTTCAGGAACTTTTGAGCCGTTACCACTATTTGGGCTACGTGATGCCCTACGGTGCGCGGCTGCAGTATTTGGCCTACGTCAGTCGACCCCAGCGCGAAGTGGTCGGGTGCGTGCAGTTTTCGAGCCCGGCCTGGCGGATGAAGGTTCGAGATCAATGGATCGGCTGGGACGATGCGACCCGCAAGCTGCGGCTGCAGCACATCGTCAACAACAGCCGCCTGCTGGTGGTAGCGCGCATCCGCAACCTGGCCAGCATGGCGCTGTCCCGTGTTCTTAAGCGGCTGCGCGCCGACTGGCTGCGGCAATATGGGGTGGATCCCTGGTTGGTGGAGACACTGGTGGACCGTCAGCGGTTTTACGGAGGGTGTTATCGTGCGGCCAACTGGACGGTTTTGGGAGAAACCAGCGGCCGAGGACGCATGGACCGAACCCATAAGCGTCATGGAGCCCAGGTAAAAACCGTACTGGTGTATCCACTGGTCAAAAATGCCAGGCGCAGGCTCACAGATGGAGGGTAAAGGGCGATGACGGCACTGGCTGAACTGTCGCCCCTGGAACAGTCCTACGATCAGGCACGACAAAAATTTGAGCATATCATAGAATACCTTGACTCTAAGGAGAGCTCTGCGATGACCCACAGCGAACTTGAGCGCGCGCTTGAAAAGAAGGGGCGGGAACTGATGCGCATGCTGCTGCAGGAACACCTTGATAACCGCGGCCCCGGCCAATGCGACCAACCGATTTGCGGTGAAGACGGGCAAGAGCGATCGCGGATGCGTCTTCAGAAGCGAAAGTTGGAAACGGTGTTCGGAACCGTCTCGGTAGAGCGAGCGGGATACGGCCAGGAGGGAACTGAGAGTCTGCATCCTTTGGATGCCGAACTCAATCTGCCCGATGAGCGCTACTCTCTTGAGATGCGTTGCCGCGTGGCCGAAGAGGCCGCCAAGAACTCTTTTGACGAAACACTGGAGAGCATCGGCAAAAACACCGGCGGCCATGTTCCCAAGCGCCAGATCGAAGAGCTGGTCATGCGAGCGGCCCAGGACTTCGACTCCTTTTATCAGACGCGGCAGGCACTGCCCGGCGAAGGTCAGGGCACTGGTTCGGTGTTGGTCATCAGCGTCGATGGCAAGGGGGTGACGATGCGAACCCAGGACCTGCGGGAGCAGACCCGGAAAGCCGCCGAGGCGCGTACACACAAAATGGGCACGCGGCTGTCCAAGGGGGAAAAGAAAAATGCCAAGCGCATGGCCACCGTGGCGGCTGTCTATACGATTGCGCCGTTTGTGCGAACGCCCGAGGAACTGGTTGGCGACAGCAGTTCCCCCCATCCCGGCCCGCCACGCCCCCGTCCAGAGCAAAAACGTGTCTGGGCTAGTCTCGAGAAAGAACCCGAACAGGTCATTGAAGAAGCGTTGGCCGAAGCCCGCCATCGAGACCCGACCGATAAGAAGATCTGGGTTGCGCTGGTTGATGGCAATAAGAGTCAAATCCGCATCCTGAAACGCCTGGCAAAAAAGAACGGCCTTGATCTTTCAATCATTGTCGATTTGATCCACGTCATCGAGTACCTGTGGGATGCCGCAAGGGTGTTTCACCCTGCCCCCGGGCCGGAGTTAGAAAACTGGGTCCGGCATCGTCTGCTTGAAACTCTTCGGGGAAAGGCAGGCTTGACGGCAGGGGGAATGCGTCGAAGTGCAACACTTCGTGG
>JAOUDB010000555.1 GCA_029859485.1 Desulfuromonadales bacterium
CGATGATACTGCATGGGCAACTGTGTGGGAAAGTAGGTCGCCGCCGAAATTATTTAGAAAAGCCCCGCCTCTTTTGAGGTGGGGCTTTTTGCTTTAAGTAAGTATACTTTTTGTTTGAACTGCTCAGAGCAGTCCCCTTCATATTGTTCAGCTTAACCCTTTTTTAAATCAATCTTATAAGACTTGATCTTGCGATGCAGGTTGGAACGTTCTACCTCGATCGCTTCTGCTGTACGAGAAATATTCCATTCGTTCTCTTCAAGTTTCTGAATCAGGAACTCTTTCTCAAACTCCTCTTTGGCGTTGCGGAATGTTGCTGCAGAAAAGTTGTGTGTCTCTCGATCTTTTTCTAAAGTCTCTTTCTTGTCTGAAACTGCCTGTGGCAGTTGATTCCTTGTGATGGTGTTGCCTGGCGACATTATGACCAATCGTTCTATCAGGTTCTTCAGCTCCCGAACATTCCCTGGCCATGAGTAACTTTTGATTGCCTGGACGGCCTCTTCATCTAGAACCTTAGTGTCGCGACTCTCTTTGCTGCAGAAGTATTCCAGGAAATGCGTTGCCAGCTGAGGAATGTCGGCTTTTCGATCACGTAGTGGTGGTACATAAAAAGGAATGACGTTCAGACGATAGAAGAGATCCTCTCTGAACCTGCCCTCTGCAATCTCTTTTTCCAGATCCTTGTTTGTTGCAGCAATGACGCGAACATCAACTTCAATGGTCTTGTTGCCCCCGACCCTTTCGAATTTGTGCTCCTGAAGAATCCGAAGCACTTTGGCTTGTGTCTTCAGACTCATATCGCCAATTTCGTCGAGAAAGAGCGTGCCCTTATGGGCCTGGTCAAACTTTCCACGGCGCTGTGTTGTTGCTCCCGTAAAGGAGCCCTTTTCGTGACCAAACAACTCTGACTCTATGAGTTCTTCTGGTATCGCGGCACAATTAACTTCTATAAACGGGCATGCTTGTCGGTTCGAGTTCTGGTGGATTGCCCGGGCAACCAGTTCTTTCCCTGTCCCGTTCTCTCCTGTTATCAAAACCCATCCAGAGGTTGGTGCAGCGATCTTGATCTGCTTTTTTAAGTCCTTGATCGGTTTGCTGTTACCAATCATTTCGTGTTCTTTGCCTATTTTGGCTTTGAGTTCACGATTCTCCTCTACCAACTGGCCGACTTTGGCTGCGTTCTGGATGGAGAGCAGAACTTTTTCAAGTGACAGTGGCTTCTCTATGAAATCGTATGCGCCAAGCTTGGTCGCTTTAACAGCTGTTTCGATCGTGCCATGACCGCTCATTATGATAACCAACTGGTCTGGATAGATGTCCCGTATTTTGGTCAGGGTTTCCATGCCATCCATTCCCGGCATCCAGATGTCCAGAAGAACCAGATCAGGCTTCTCCTCGCTAACCCTCTCTATGGCACGTTCGCCGCTTTCTACTGAGACGGGGTGAAACCCTTCATCCTGCAGGATCCCGGTCAGACTTTCTCGAATGCTTATCTCATCATCGACGATCAGAATTGATTGCATGTTGCCTCTATAGTGGTGGTTGGTTCTATGTTTGTGTGACATCCGAAGTAATCGGTAGCTCAACGATGAAATGTGTCCCCTGTGGCTCGTTGTCTCGTACCCGGATATAACCATTATGGTCAGAAATTATGGTTGAAACAATAGCCAGTCCAAGTCCGGTCCCTGACTTCTTGGTAGAAAAGTATGGCTCAAAGAGTCTGGGTTTGTCTTCAGCAGGAATACCACAACCATTATCGCTTATTTTGAGTGTGGCAATTTTCAGGTCCTTGTTGAACGAGGTCTCAGCAGTGATCTGTCCGTTAGCGTTGCCGTTAACTGCAGCAACTGCATTGTCGAGGAGGTTGATCGCAACACGCTTGATCTGTTCACGGTCGAGGCTGAAGGCCGGCAGGTACGGGTCTGTCTGGAGCTGAAATTGAACTTCCTTGTGCCCTTCCTGGAACAGAACCAAAGCTTCATTAAGAACATCGTTGAGGTTGTTCAAGCTTGGATTGCTGGCCGGCATGCGTGCAAAGCTAGAAAATTCATTGACCAGATTCTTAAGGTCATCGACCTGCTTGATGATCATCGTGGTGCATTCATCAAAAACTATGTCGTCTGCGCTGAAACGATCAAGGTAACGGCGTCGGAGTCGCTGTGCCGAGAGTTGTATAGGCGTGAGCGGGTTCTTGATCTCGTGGGCAATCCTACGCGCGACTTCACGCCATGCAGCCATGCGTTGTGCTTTAAGTAGCTGTGTCAGGTCGTCAAAGACTACAACTGTTCCCATAAATTCATTATGCTCATCTTTCAAGGTGGTGACATTGACGAGCAGGATGATCTTGGTGTCCCCTG
>JAOUDB010000557.1 GCA_029859485.1 Desulfuromonadales bacterium
TGGGAGAGAGGTGATAGTAATGGAGGATACGACTATTTTGCAGCCTTATCAGACTGTCTGGTTATCAAACAGTGCAATCGAGACTTGATCTGACAGATATTGTCTGATTTTGTTCCATACCTTTAATATCCCCAGGTATTGTAAAAACTAGTTGCAACAGGCTTTACAGTAGGTCTAGATGCCAAATAATCAATCTTCTTATGGATCGTGACTTATAAGAATGTAGCGAAGTTCCATAGGGCAACGGTTTCCGGAACAGAGGGGCGGAGGTTCAATTCTTCTCATCCCGACCAGTATTTACAAGA
The DNA here is from genome assembly GCA_029859485.1 of Desulfuromonadales bacterium. Classification (GTDB taxonomy): domain Bacteria; phylum Desulfobacterota; class Desulfuromonadia; order Desulfuromonadales; family BM103; genus M0040. The sequence continues at coordinate 306 of JAOUDB010000557.1, forward strand.
AGCGATCCGATTCGGGTCGCTCTTCCTTTTTTTGCCTGAACTAAATGGAACCCTCATTCGCACTCGCACCTATCGAAGTTACCGATACAAGAGTGCGCTTTCATCAATATTACCCATTTGACCAAGCCAGGACGTATCTATATCTTACCGACACAGTCAACAAAGCTATAGAAAGAGGTGTCTATGAAACAACTTTTACTTCTGCTGGTTTTAATGTTTACGGCTTTTACAGTACACGCAGAACCTCAGTCCGGAAACTACGTGTGGGATTTTGACCTGTCTGAGCACAATGGTGCTAAAGAGACCAAACTGTGGATTCCTTATCCTGTTTCAGATAGATATCAACGTATAGGAGGTATTCGATGGCAGGGCAACTTTGCCGAGGCGGCCGTTTACACTGAACAGAAATTTGGGGCTCCGATGCTCTATGTGCGCTGGCCAGAAGACTCTGAAAATAGGCATCTTCAGCTCAGTTTCTCCGCCGTCAGACACGAACAAATCCGTCGTGATTTCCCTAAGGATGAAGTCTCTTTTTCTCCACTTGAGTTCGCACCCTACCTTGCAGCAACCACTCTCGGCCCCACTCAGGGTGCTGTCAAGAAGTTGGCCGACCAAATTACTGCGGGGAAAGAGACTCTGCTTGAAAAAGCACGCGCTATTTACGATTGGACCGTAGAAAATACTTACCGTGACCCGGACACAAAGGGTTGCGGTATAGGGAATGTTGAGACTTTGCTACGAAAACCTGGCGGAAAGTGCGTTGATATCAGCTCTATATACATAGCCCTTGCGCGTGCAGTGGGTGTTCCCTCACGCGAAATCATGGGGTTACGCACAGGTACAAAAGAGGCCCAGGATGTCACTAAATGGCAGCACTGCTGGGCCGAATTTTATCTGCCGGGATATGGATGGGTTCCTGTTGACCCGGCGGATGTTCGCAAAGCCATGTTGAAACAGAATATCAGTCTCGACGACCCAAGAGTCGCCGAACTTCGAGAGGCTTTCTGGGGGCGAGTTGACCCATATCGAATCCGTCTCGGTGAAGGCCGCGACCTTCAGCTGAATCCAGCCCAAAAGGGTCCTGCCATTAATTACCTGATGTATCCTTTTGCTCAGGTCGGCGGAGAAACTCTTGATTGGCTTGAGCCTGAGAAATTTAAATACACGATCTCATGGAGCCAATGATCTGAATTCATTGCGGACGCATTGACCAGAGATGATATTTGCCAACCCGAAAGAATTACTTTGCTGGTTCAAATCCAGTCATCCTGATCATCATTTCAAGGATCGGTTTCTGAACAACATCCACCTCTACGGAACTACTGTGATTTTCAAAATACTAAAGAAAAGACCTGAGTTGAGCCCCGTTTGTCCTGGCCAAAAAGCTGGAAAGCTGTTTGCTAACGGACATAACTGCACCCAAGCAGTGCTGCAAGCAACGACTGGCAGGAAAGACAGAGACATTATGAAAATGGCAAAAGCATTTGGCGGCGGGATCAGTGACAGGAAGTGCCTATGTGGAGCGGTCACTGGTGGCTTGATGGCTTTGGGGCTAAAAGGTAAAAGCAATAAATCAGGTGAGCTCATTGATAGATTTAGAAAAGACCAGGGAGCAACATGCTGCGTCGCTCTTTCACGTGGGCTCAAATGGAAAAGCAAAGAACACCGTAATAACTGTCGTCGAATTACAGAAGAGACAGCAAGAACTGTTTCTGACATGCTTTAAGAAGAGTTTGCAGCCCCAGCCACCCCAGGTTGGGGCTTTTTCTTGGTGTGCCAGGCATGACGTACGGCGCGAAAGCGCCATCCGGTTGGATGTGGTGTCCAACTGGTGACTTGGAGGTGAAAGTCTTCTACGGACCCTGATGACGGGAACCGTTAGCCGGACGGCAAGGGTGTCTACCGCGAGGTAGAATCTGAAGGAAGCCGCAGGCAAAATCCCGACCCGACGAACAGAAATCGCATATGAGGCAGTTCCATCCGGGCGAGTAGGCCAATATCTTCAAGGCCCAATAGTCATCCGGGAGAGTGGTGCTGTAAA
>JAOUDB010000558.1 GCA_029859485.1 Desulfuromonadales bacterium
ATCCCGACAATAGAGTAAACCTTTTCTTCACCCTCATCGTCTTCGACGGTTACAGTCGCGCCAAAAAGGACACGGCCGTTGGCAATGTCACCTTGTTTAACAGGGTCTACCACTTCTAAACTTTCAATTCTTTTTGTTAGAAAGTGAATTCGTCCGTCCATCTTCCGCATCGCTCTCTTGGTTGCCTGATATTCATAATTTTCCGAGCGATCCCCCTCCTCCGCAGCAATCCTAGCTGCCTTGGCGAGTACTGGCCTGTCGGTATAGAGCAGCTTCTTTAGCTCAGCGCGCAATCGTTTTGCGCATCCGGGGGTCATGTAAATTTTTTGTTGCTGCGACATAGATTACCAGGGAGCCCTTCTGCGGAGTTGCTTCCCTCAGTTTTTGGGCGATGATTCTAGAAGAGGTTTTATGAACCTTTCGAAGGTAACCTGTTGTTTGGCGGTCAACAACTCGACTTCACCCTGGCTGTCGAGCAATACAGTGCCGACACCTATCACGGTTTTAGGCAAGTAGCCGGTTCCAGCAACGATCAATTCAATTTCATCGAGACGCTTTTTCAGAAGGTGCTCAAGAGCGTAGAGGTCGATCTCCATACTTTTTCTCCAGACGTGATCGTTTTCGAGGTTAAGGCCCGCAACAGCAGGAAGATTTTTTGCTGCCGCAGCAACTACCTCCTTGTGGTCGACCATTGACCATCTCTTCGACATTCTCTTCCATCGCTTTTTCGAGATCAGAGATAACAGAGGCAAACTGGTTGGCCGACAGACCTTTGTCGCAAATGGGGCAAGTGGAATAGGTCTTCTTGAACCAACTCAAAGACTCGTAGATCGATTCGCCGCAACAGGGGCAGTCTAAGGCTATATTTGTTTCTGTGTACACGTTTTATCATCTCCTGGTGTTGATTTTGTGAGCTGTCCGATGAGTGGACACGATACTTACCATAGCAGAATTTGAAGGTTCAGGGCCACCTTTCAGCAGAAAATTGACCTTGCTGCGAATGGCCATACTTTGCTGTCCGTTCGATTCAGATTATTCATGTGTTGATCGGCAAATCTGGTGTGTTTTCTAACGACAATAAAGCCAGAAATTGTAGTACAATGAAAAGATAAAGTTCATGTTTGTATTAAGAGGATTATCCCTTGAAAACATTTATCTTTTTCACCTTGTTTCTGCTCCTCCCGGCAATCACACTTGCAACAGATTACCATGGCAATTGTACCGTTGCATTTGAGGGAAGTTCAACCCTCCATGATTTTAATGGCAAAGGACGTTGTGAGCCTTTTACTGCCAGTGAAATTGCCGGAATCATAAATGTCCCTGAGCTGACTGTCGCCGTGGCTGACATGGATACTGACAATTCCAGCCGTGACAACAAAATGCGCAAAATGTTTGAAGCTGAAAAGTATCCGCTGATTACAGGCATGAGTGGACCTGTATCTCTAAGCACTATCAGGAAAGTCTCGGAAGAAAATATCGATAGCACGCAACCTCTCCTCTTCCAGCTAAAAATTCGTGATATAGAAAAGCCTGTCACTGCGATTCTGCAGAATATTGTGGAAACGGAGGGTAAGCTCACGGCAGATTTGGCCTTCACACTCTCTCTCGCCGACTACAAACTCAAAGCACCTTCAGTTTTCGGCATCATCAGAGTCGGAGACACTATCAAGGTCACAACCTCCTTTCTTTTCGAAGCTCATTAAAGACGCCCCAGGCCACTCAACCCAGGTAAGGATAGATTATGTCCGTTTGGATTCATCATGTAGAGACGGCAGTCCCCGAGAGGTGCTACGGCCAAGAAGACGTCGGCAAGCACATGCTTGAGTGGACCACTGACGAGCGTGACAAGCGCCTGGTTCGGATGCTTTACCGAAACTCTGGCATCGAAACGCGTCACAGTGTTATTCCCGACTGGGGCGAGGGCTTCTTTATCGCTAAAGAGGACGGCTCTTATAGACAGCCAAGCACATCTGAACGCAATAGCACTTACACCCGCGAAGGTCACAAGCTGGCTGTTGATCTTGGCCACCAATTGCTTGCGGCGGCACCCGAGTTTTCACCGACAGAGATCACCCATGTGATCACAGCCTCCTGCACCGGGTTTTTTAACCCCGGGATCGATTATTTTCTATGCCGGGAGCTAGGCCTTCCCATCAACACGAAACGTTACCATCTCGGCTTTATGGGCTGTTATGCAGCCTTCCCGGCGCTGAGCATGGCGGCTCAATTCTGTCAGGCTGACCCGGAAGCCGTTGTGCTGGTCATGTGCCTGGAGCTCTGCAGTCTTCACCTGCAGATCAATGGCAGCGAAGATACGATTCTGGCCAATTCGCTCTTTGCCG
>JAOUDB010000106.1 GCA_029859485.1 Desulfuromonadales bacterium
AATTCCAGGGTAAGAATTCACAGTTTCGGACGGGAGAGGGCCAGTAAAGAAAACCCCCTTGGGAAGGTCGCTCTCATAGAACTAATGGTCGGGATGACTGGGTTCGAATCAGCCTCCCTGCTTCCGAATCCTTTGAAATAACGAGAAGCAGATATGATCGCGAAGTGGAAAGGGTGTTGTTTTGTCAAAAGATGACTGGAACTCACCAGCTCCAGACGTGCAACCACTTAAGCTTTAAGAACCTGAAAAGACTAGTGGTGGTGCTCTTCGTCTCCCCTCTTGACCAAGCCGGGGAAACGCTCTGTCGCATACTTGCCATGGCAGGAAACACAGGCGGTGTTCATCTTGAAGAAGTAGAAATTGACCACATCCGCATTCTTCATCTCTGCTGCATGGGCCAGCATCCCCGCTGATTTGTGAAAGTCCATGTCCATCTCGATAAACTGCTGCGGCAGCACCCGGTGTAATTCCTCTTTCTGCACATCGGTCAGTTTCTGCTTGAGAATAAAGCTCGCCTTGATCTTCTGGCCGACGGACGAAACCTTGTCCCATTCTCCGGCCGAGATTGCCGGTACCATATCCATCATACCCTGTTGGATCAGGCCCATTTCCTGGTTGAGCAGGGCAAGCAGGCCGGGGGAAAGTTGAACAGTCCGAGAGGGCTGAGCTTTCATCTGGTGGGCATGCTCGGTATCAGGTTTCGCGTGCTGTTCATGATGCTCATGACTGGCAGCCAGAACAAACTGAGGGAGACAGAAGAGGATGGCAACGATGATCAAGGACGTTCGTTTTCTCAACGGCATGACTTGACTCCTGTAAGCTGAAAAAAGGGTTAGGGAACGTAAAAAAGTATAACAGGAATGATGAATTTAACGAGGTCGGGGGGAACATAATACGTATTCTGGTCATTAATATGTATTAAGCTCCCCGGTTCCACCATCGATCTTCAAGAGCAGTGGTGTGTAGTTTGTGCCGATATGGCATAATTATGTTGAGTCCCGTTGCCAGGTTGATGTGGAATGTTTTGATAGATATCTGTAGCTTCGCTATTTACCCTAAAAATATCGTGTAATTGTAGCTCCCGAGGAGAACACTGATGGAAATAAAATGGACCCCTGCTCTCAAGATTGGTCATGCCGTAATTGACAATCAGCACATAGAACTATTTAGCCTTTTTGATGAATTCGTGGAGGGTTGTGCGAAGGAGCGCGGCAAGGTCTCTGTCGTTGAGTTGTATCAAAGTCTTAAAGATTACGTAGAGAAACATTTTCGTGATGAAGAGGCTCTTATGGCAAGTTCGGGCTATCCAGGGCTTGAAAAACAGAAGCGTGAGCACCAAAAGTTCCAGAGACAAGTTTCGGAACTGGGCTCTACAATCTCCAGACAGGGCGTAACTTTAATCGAGTTGGTTCAGATGAATAAACTTCTGGTCAATTTGTTGGTAAACCACGTTCAGGATGTTGATCAGAAGTTTGGTGAGTATCTGCGGAAAACTGGCGGTGAAGAATAGTTTTTGGTTTGCGAGGGAACAAGCTTGAGTTACTTCACAGAAGTGTAACCGCGTAAATCATCATTTAATGGCCTGGCGCGTAAGTTCCCGAGGTCTTTAGTCTCCTAGGGAGGCCCATCAGAACGCCTCTGAAAGAAAACCCGCCCCGGAGTACACGAAAGCTAAATTCCTATGGAGCCTAAATCAGTAGTATTAGTGACGCAGTCAAACCTTGTTTGCTGGGATTAATTGGCCTTGATTAATTCTGTGGGGTATGTATAATTCCACTAGTCTTGGGTAAAGCAACCAATAGAGGGGGGCGTTTTGACTAGGCTGATTAAGGTTGAAATGAATGATGGCGTCATGTGTCGAATGGCACCAAGGGCTTTGGATATGTTTCTTGCTCGAGATGAAGTCTCTCGATTTAAACGTTCTGATGGTTGGGCTGTGGTCGGAGTAGACCCGTTGAGAGACCCAAAGAAGAGACATGCTTTTGATGGTGCTGAGCGTAGGTTTGCCGCCTGAGTCAATTTTCCATCTAAATCTAGAGTGTTTTATAGCCGTTGCCTGGAAAGGTTGCGGCTTTTTTGATTTTTGACACACCTCAAAAAACCAACAAGACCCCGGAGAAGCACACAAGAACGCCTCTTAGAAGGGCGCTCCTTGTAAACACTGCTCGGGATGAAAAGATTTGAACTTGCGACCTCCCGCTCCCGAAGCAGAAGCGTTCGCTTAGATCACTGTGCGTCCAGGCTGCGGAACATCCAGAGTTGTTTCTGAAAGACCTCAGCGGATGTTGCATATAATTTGCTCTCTGATGGTATGACCCTATCGGTCAGATCTAGCATGTGCCCAAAAAAAGCCCCACTTTCCAGGAGGGGGAGAGTGGGGCAACGGGTTCTATCGGTTTTTAGGAGGTAAAAATGAAGAACTGATGTTCTGTTGGCTAATATCTTACCTTTTTGGTCATGTATGTCAAGAAGAAAAATGAATTATATTGCGGTCAATTAAATCTTTTTGTCTCCAGCATAGGAGCGAATTTTTCCAGCCTTCCATAGGCTTCTATTTGTAGGTGGTCTTTGTTGACACTGACAATCTTAGCTTTTGTCCCGTCCTTTAATATTAGAAATGGCCTTTCTTTATCCAGATATACTTTTCCCTCAATGGCCCCAAACTCTGGAGCTAAAACAACTCTGATTATGCCGTTATCTCTGATTTTCAAAACTTTAAGCCACTTGGTTTCTGGCACTGCCCACTCTCCAATATATGGTGCTGCAGAATCGGCGTGTTTCACTTTTTCGAAGTGTTGATTATTCGCGTAATCATTTTGAAGTTGATTAAACGAGCAACCGAAAAGTATTGCAGGGCAGAACAGCAGGACTTTTATATATTTCATGGGACCTCACAATTTTGCGGCTAAATATTACTAAAATAGTAACATTTATATTGGGAAGTGCCAGAAAAAACCTCAACCGGGGTGGCTGAGGCGTAAGGTGTCGTGTGACCTGAATGTCCTTAGGTGAGGTAAGATCGAGTTGCGAGAGGATATGTGATGACCTGTTCTAAGAGGGTTAGCCGTTTACTCGAAGACTTGCAGCAGGTGAATCTCGGTCTACTATCTCTTGGTAAACTTTGTTTTGTCCCAGGATAAGTATTTACCTGTGACTTCTAGTCGGACAATTTCGAAGCCACTTTCATTGTGAATGATGACTAAGCGACCATTCTCCACCATTTTCCAGCGGTACTTAATTCTCCCATCTGCAAAAAATGGGAAAAATGAGTCATCAACCAGCTTATTTGAAACATTCACATGCGAAACCTGGACGTAAACATAGTCATTGCCTTTGAAATCGAATATGATTTTTTTGCCAGTGTTGTAGCTTGTAGATTGGTATACACCCTGAGGCTCCAAGGCTTTAGATTCTCATCCGAACATAATAATCAGGACAAAGGAAATACCCAGAAAAATGTGTATTTCACAAGACCTATAACTCTCTAGAACTAACACGTCTGCTTTAAAGTGTGAAAGCAGTATAGCACTCCTAAAAAATGACCATTAGACTTTTCAATAACAACTTAGCTGGTAAGGTTTAATTCTCCGCTACCCTAATGAGAGGTAACCATGACCCAATTGCCCCCTCTACCCATCGCCAAAACGAATGAATTTCTCGGTATCCTTCCTCGAATGGCCAACCGGCATGGCCTCATTGCTGGCGCTACTGGAACAGGTAAGACAGTAACCTTGAGAGTTCTTGCAGAGCATTTCAGTCGCATTGGCGTTCCTGTTTTTATGGCTGATGTGAAAGGTGATTTGTCCGGGTTGGCGAACGCCGGTGGTGACCACCCTAAGGTTATGGAGCGCGTGGAGACACTAGAACTCTCTGACTTTAAACCTCACGGTTTCCCGGTTGTTTTCTGGGATCTTTTTGGAGAGCAGGGTCATCCGATCCGAACGACTGTTTCTGAGATGGGTCCATTGTTGCTTGCGCGCCTGCTTGATCTCAATGCCACCCAGACCGGGATTCTCACCCTGGTGTTTAAGGTTGCCGATGATCAGGGCATGCTCTTGCTCGATCTAAAGGATCTTCAGGCCATGATTCGCTTTGTGGGCGATAACGCAAAGGAGTTCCGTACGACATATGGAAACATCTCCTCAGCGAGTATCGGTGCCATTCAACGCTCGTTGCTGACCCTGGAACATCAAGGTGCAGAGGTCTTTTTTGGCGAGCCGGCTCTGAATCTGGATGATTTCATGCAAACCGATCCGGAGGGCTTTGGTGTCATCAATATTCTTGCTGCAGACAAGCTGATCCAGACACCCAAAGTGTATGCCACTTTCCTGCTCTGGCTCATTTCGGAACTCTTTGAACAGTTACCTGAGGTTGGCGATCCGGACAAGCCTCGCATTGTCTTCTTCTTTGACGAAGCCCACCTGCTTTTCGATGATCCACCAGAAGCTCTGCTTGATAAAATTGAGCAGGTGGTAAGACTGATTCGTTCTAAAGGCGTTGGTATCTATTTTGTCTCCCAGAATCCGCTCGATGTTCCCGATGCAATCCTTGGTCAGCTCGGTAACAGGATACAGCATGCTCTACGCGCATTCACACCTCGTGATCAGAAAGCGGTGCGGGCGGCCGCCCAGACCTTCAGACCTAATCCACCCTTGGACGTTGAACAGGTGATCACCGAGGTCGGTGTTGGAGAAGCCTTGGTTTCGTTTCTCGACCGTAAGGGGATTCCCTCGCCCGTGGAGCGTGCATTGATTTGTCCTCCGTCCAGTCGCTTGCGGCCACTGGACTTTAAGGAGCGGGATAAGGTCCGGGCGTGGTCAATTGTTGGTGATTGCTATGACAAAGAAATTGACCGTGAATCGGCATATGAGCAATTAACGGCCAGGGCAGAGAAAAAGGAAGTTGAGGTGCCGAAGACGAGTAGCCGCCGATCAAAAAAGAGCAATTCTGCTGAAGAAATATTTGGCGCTGCGGCTAAAAGTGCTGCAAGGTCCATCGGCACGCAGCTTGGGCGCCAGCTCATTAGAGGTGTGCTGGGTTCTTTGTTTGGTAGCCGACGATAAAAGCAGGCGAGAGGTAAATTGGTGCTATTTGAAATTCACATTTGTGACCAGAGGGGTTAACGAAGGCAGGACAAGAAAGGAGACAGTCTGATGGCCGCGAAATTTGAGTTAAAAAAAGCAAAAGATGGTCAGTTCATGTTCAACCTGAAGGCAGCAAATGGCCAGGTTATTCTAACCAGTGAGCTCTACAAACAGAAGTCGAGTGCTGAAAACGGCATTGAATCGGTGCGCAAAAATGCCAATCGCGAGGGGGCTTTTGAAGCCAAGGCGAATTCCAAAGGAGAGCCATACTTCATTCTGAAGGCAACCAACGGACAAGAGATTGGCCGGAGCGAATATTACTCCGGGAACTCTGCTATGGAGAACGGCATTGCTTCTGTCAAAACCAATGCACCTGATGCCAAGATTGATGACACAACCGCCTAACTAGAGATAGCTTCAGAGCAAAACAAAAGGGCCGGGTTATAACCCGGCCCTGAATATACTCTTCCCCGTGATCCGATACTATTTGTCCAGGTGAACATCCATTTGTGGAAAAGGAATGTTCAAACCTGCTTCACCGAATCTCCGATAGACTTTCTCCAACATATAAAAATGTACAGTCCAGTAATCGGCCGCGTTAACCCATGCTCTGACAGTAAAATTCACTGAACTGTCGGCCAGTTCTCCTAATTCAATAAAGGGTGCCGGATCCTGTAAAACCTTATCGTTGGAAGTGAGCAGCTCGCTTAAGACCTGCTTTGCTTTGTCGATGTCATCGCCGTATGCAATGCCGAAGGTCCAGTCCACCCTTCTGGTCGGCTCCGTGGAATAATTCACCATAGAGGATGTCGAAAGCCCTCCGTTAGGAATAATAACGGTCTTGTTGTCAGGAGTTTTGAGAATTGTGTTGAATATCTGGATGGCATTAACAGCGCCGGTATATCCTTGAGCTTCAATGACGTCGCCGACCTTGAACGGCTTGAATATAAGAATCATGACGCCGCCAGCGAAATTCTGCAGAGTCCCCGAGAGTGCCATTCCGACAGCAAGGCCGGCGGCACCAAGGATAGCAATGAATGAGGTCATCTGAATGCCAACCATCCCCAAGACACTCACTGCAACTAATAATTTGAGCAGTGTAGACACAAGGCTCGTGAGGAATGGTCTGAGAGATGGGTCAACTTCACTCTTTTCCATTCGCCGGCTCAATCCGCCTGCAATCATATTTGCCAGCCAGAGGCCGATGAGCAGAGCCAGAATCGCGCCAACCAACTTAGGTCCCCAGACCACAAACAGGTTGATCAACGTATCAACGTACTGCCCGCTGTTCTGTAATTGATTTTCCATTTAACCTCCTAAAAGTTTTATAGAGTGGTTTCGCCATTAAACGTTATCTTTTGACTACTCGTGAAGGATACTACAGGGGTTAGAAAATTCAATTTAACCAAAAATAATCAGGAGAATGGGGGTGCTTCTCTTTAAGGTTCTTATCGGTAACGTTCTGTCCATGAAAATGACCTGACAACAAAAAGAAAGAGCGCCCCCGGGACGGTCGCTCCTCGTAAATACTGGTCCGGTTGACTGGATTCGAACCAAAGACCCCCTGCAGCTTCAATCAGCAGGGAACAGAAGTTTCACCGTACATCCGCCCCCTGGAGTTTCTTCTAACTGGACCTCGCCCTTGAACCTTTCTGTGATCTTGCTAACCGTGGCCAGCCCAATGCCTGTGCCTACAGTGTCGCGAGAGGTCGACCCGCGAACAAAGACCTCAAAGACAGACTTTCGTTCCTGTTCCGGAATACCCGGTCCGTGATCAAGGACAATGAGAGCATGGTGTCTACTGTTCGTTTCACCCAAAATTTCTATTAGACCACCCTCTTTACAACCATAACGGACCGCATTCAATAGTACGTTGCTGATCAGTTCATACAGCAGGGTTTCAGGGATTTTCAACTTTGGCAGCTCACCAGCAGAGACAAGCACTTTCTTTCCCTCAATCTCTAACCTGTTGTCGAGCAGTACGTGCTTTACAATTTCGTTCGTGTTAACAGGCGTCTTTGTTGGCTCGATGTGTTCAGCTGTCGAAAAACACAACATGTCCTCGATGATACTCAACATGCGCGCGGCTTGAGTTTCGACCTCTTTCAACATAAAAAGCCCGTCACCTTTGAGCACGTCTCCATATTTATCCTTGATGAGCTCGGTATAACATGTGACTCCAGTAAGAGGGGATCGCAGATCGTGCGAAACGGTGTGGGCAAAAGATTCAAGTTGCTTGTTCACATTCATTAACTTTTCTGCGGCCTTTTTGCGCCCAGTAACATCCCGACAGACTGCGAGTTTCTGGATTTCACCCCGATATCCATAAACGGGCGAATGGATGACTTCATAGGTATGGTTGTCCTGTTTGAAATCACGTTCTTCTACAACGTTGCCGGAAATAATCTTTTCCCAGGGGCAATCATCACAAGGTTTTTCACGACCATGAATAACGTCATAACATCTTGCCCCTTTTTTTGAGCCAAAGACTTTTTCCATGGCCTTGTTAAAGAAATCAATACGTAAGTCGGCAGTGACGATGTAAGCCAAATCAGTCATGCTATCGAGGATTGAGAGTAATGCTGCTCTTTCCTCCTGCAGTGCGGAAGTACGACGTTCAACCGCCGCTTCGAGTTGCTCACTATGAATACGAAGTTGGCCCTCCATTTCTTTTTGCGAAGTAATATCAATAAAGGTTTCGATGCCGCCAATCACCTCACCGTCCAGGTGTAAAAGATCAATGTTTTTGCTGATGACAATTTTGCTCCCTTCCCTGGTGCGGATACGACATTCCGCGCCAATAATCG
>JAOUDB010000559.1 GCA_029859485.1 Desulfuromonadales bacterium
TTCCTGTTTGACTGGCGGTAAAGGCTCCGCAACGGCTTCTTCTACCGCCACGGCCTTCTCGGGCGAATGGGCCTCTTCAGTCGCTCTGATACCCACTTCGACCGCACGCTTGGCCAGCTCGTCACAACGTTCATTGAACGGGTGTCCTGAGTGCCCACGAACCCATTCCCAGGAGATCTCATGTTGTTGGGAAAGGGTTTCAAGCTGTTTCCAGAGATCCTGGTTGGCAAGTGCCCCCGGTTCTTCCAGTCGTCCGTTGCTGGTCCAGTTGTGAATCCACTTGCTCATACCCTGGACGAGATACTGGGAGTCGCTGAACACATGAACCTTGCTGCGGTTATTCAGGGCTTCCAGACCCTTGATCGCAGCGATCAGCTCCATACGTTGCGAGGTCGCCTCAGGCTCATAACCACTCAACTCTTTTTCGTGACCTGCATAGCGCAGCACGACACCAAATCCACCGGGGCCAGAGTCCGTTCCTGAGCCGTCACTGTAGAGCTCAACCACACCCGGAGCCGGTGCTGTAAAAGCAATTTCCAAAGCCTCGAATTCCAGCTCGCGCAACAAGGGCATCAAGGTCGTAAGGTTCGGTTCCTGTCTTGCCAGATCGTCAAGAGAAACGTCTAGCTCAACATCGTAGCGGACTGTTGCCAGAGTTTTCGATAGTCTGGCCTGGTTGGCATAGAGTTGCAGGTTCTCCTTTCGTTTTTTGCCACTCACCAGATGTTTCCATTTGAGGACATCTTCGAGTGAGCCGAAGCGTCGAACCAGCTCGGCCGCGGTCTTCTCACCAACCCCAGGAACACCCGGAATGTTGTCCGAGGTGTCTCCGGCCAACCCCAGCACGTCTGGTACCCTCTCGGCGGGGACCCCGAAGCGCTCAAGAACCTCCCGGGGGCCGGAACGTTTATCCTTCATGGTGTCCAGCAGGGAGATCTTTTGGTCGACAATCTGCATCAAATCCTTGTCGCCGGTAACGACAGTCACCTGAAGCTCTTCGCTGGTATAGCTTCGCGCCAGCGTCGCAATGACATCGTCAGCCTCAAAACCGGCGATTTTCACCGTTGAAATATTGAGTGCCTGCAGAATTTTCCTGATGTACTGAATCTGGTCGGCCAAGTCTTCAGGCATGGCGTCCCGATTTGCTTTGTACTCTGGGTAGAGCTCTCTCCGAAAGGTCTCTTCTCTGGGAGGATCAAAAATGACGGCCAGGTAATCGGGTTGGTTCTCCCGAAGAAGATTCAGGAGCATCTTTGTGAAGCCGAAGACGGCATTGGTTGCCATGCCGGTCGAGGTCGCAAGATCTCTGTAGCCGTAGTAGGCCCGATATATGTAGCTCGATCCATCGAGCAGGTAGAGTTCTCGAGGCGTCTCTGCCGGCTCTGATGATATGGGGCTCTCAGCGGATTGATTTATTGTCTTCATGATGGTTTTAGAATCGCATATTCCGGGCGTTCATCAAACAGCTTTTTTTGCTGCTTTTGTGGCCGTTTTAAGGGTGCATGTCGGTGAAGCCGCTGCGCATCAACGTCTTGTCAGGCTTCTTACTATGTCAACTTCTCTCTGTCGGCCCAGCGCTCTTAGCGTTTCAATCGTACTCTCGCTGTGCTCTTTTGCTTCTCCGGTGAGGTACGCAAACAGAAAGGATGCCAGCCTGGCCTGCGCGGTCGCCTGCTTTTCTCTTAACGTTGTCCTCTTCCCAGCTTCGAGCCACAGCTCACCGGAACGCTTCTGGTGAAAGGCAATGGCCTCGCTCGTGATTGCCAGTTGCTTCTCCAGGGTCTGGTCTTCGTCGTATTTAAAGGCTTCCACAATTTTTTCGGGGAAGCCCTCCTGGATATAATCAGCAAGTTGTCTCAGTTTATTTCTCACGATGACCCCTGTCGCTTGTGAACTCTAATGTTTTCCCGGTTGGTTTAATGCAGAAAGTGATAATATGCTCTTCTCGGGCTGGCGGCCAGATTTGTTTTTGTCTGCAGCCATGATTATACTGAGTATGCAGATACTGACCTGTTCCTTCTTTCTGTCGTCCTGTTTTGCGTTTTTCTTTATTTTGGGGTTTAATGCTTCTTCGTGTTTAAACGCCTGCTTGTATTTTAGAGACCTTCATGAACAATTGTTGTAAAACGATTATCGGTGTTATCGGTGCTTCGCAACCTTCGCCAGAGGGCCTGGTTATGGCAGAAGCTGTCGGGCGTGAGATTGCCTCGCAGGGCGCGGTTCTTGCCTGTGGCGGTCTCGGTGGTGTTATGGAAGCTGCTGCGAAGGGGGCAAACGAAGCCGGAGGCGAAGTACTTGGAGTCCTGCCAGGCTCTGACAAGACACATGTAAAC
>JAOUDB010000560.1 GCA_029859485.1 Desulfuromonadales bacterium
CAGTTTTTTTGAATGTAGTTTAATCAGTGGGCTTTCGACATGCTGTCGACTCACAAACTTCACAACAAGGAGAAGAAAAATGAACAAGTATCTGGCAACATTACTGGCCGTGTTCTTTGCAACCGGCACCGCATTTGCTGCAGACACCCTCAAAGTTGGTGTCCAGGCCCCAATCACCGGTAGCTATGCTAACGAGGGCCAAGGCATTGAGAATGGCGTGCGCTTGCTCGCCGAGCAGGTCAACGCCAAGGGTGGCGTCATGGGCAAGCAGATCGAAGTCATCGTCTGCGACGATCAAGGTACCGCAATGGCAGCTGCAATCTGCGCCAAAGACCTGGTTAACAAAGGGGCCCAAATGGTTATTGGTTCCTACACCTCGACCGCCGCCGAAGCCGCACAGAAGACCTACTTCAAAGCGGGCGTTCTGCAGACTTCCGACGGTACCGCCGACAGCCTGACTGAGAATGGCTACTGGACTTTCCTGCGTAACTCTTTTCCGAACAGTGCCGAAGCACAATTCGCCGCCGAATACATGGTTAACGTCAAGAAGTACGAGCGGATTGTCGTTATCTCCGACTTCTCGACCTATGCAGACGGCCTGGCGAACGCCACCGAAGCAGCGATCAAGGAACTGGGCGGCAACGTGGTTTCTCGCGACAAGATTAAGGCCGACTCCCAGAACTTCACTCCTGTTCTGACCAACATCAAGTCCAAGAATCCTGATGCAATCTTCTTTGCCGGTTATTACTCCGACGGTGGCCAGCTGCGTGCCCAGCAGATTGCGCTCGGCATCAAGGCGGACTTCATCGGTGGCGACGCCAATGACAACCCGGACTTCGTCAAACTGGCCGGCTCTGCTGCCACAGGCGCTTTCATCATCAACGTTCCTTCTCCAGACGTGCTGCCTTACGAAATTGCCAAGACCTTCATTGCTGACTACCAGAAGAAATACGGTGAAATGCCTCCTTCCATCTGGGGTTTGATGAATATCGACGGCATGCGCGCTATCATTCACGCCATGGAGCAGAACAAGAGCTTCGACACCAAGAAGGCGGCTGACTACCTGCACAACATGACCGAGCCACTCCCTGGCATTACCGGTCCGATCGCTTTCGCTAAAGACGGCAACCGCAAAGGCGGTGCCTACGTCGTTAAGAAGATTGAGGCTGATGGAACATACTCCAACGAGTACGTTCAGTAAAATCGCCTGATCGTTTAGCAAGGGGCGGGGGAGAGAGTTATTCCCCCGCCCCTTAATCTTTGCCCGCTTAAAATTGTAAACGTGCAGATACAATAAATTGCCCTTCAGGCGCGAGCAGAGGACGACCTGGTCCTCCTCTGGCTTCTGCAAGGCAACTCGTTCACCAAACCCGGAGAAGTTTATGGACACTTTTTTACAACAGTTAGCAAACGGCCTGACTATAGGCAGTATGTTTGCCCTGGTTGCGCTCGGCTACACCATGGTCTACGGCGTTATGAGATTGATCAACTTTGCTCATGGCGACATGGTTGCGGCCTCTGCCTTTGTTGGCCTGACAATCTATACTCAGGTGATGGGACAGGCGACCTCTCTGGTCGCAGTTATTGTTATCTTCCTGTTGACTGCGGTTGCCATGGCGATTGTCGGCATTATTCTCGAACGGGTTGCCTATCGTCCCTTACGCGAAGCACCGCGTTTGTCGGCGGTGGTCTCGGCACTTGGTGCCTCACTGGTTATCCAGAACGGCATCATGCTGATCTGGGGGCCGCGGATGCGCATCTTCCCGGAGTTGGTTCCGCAGGTCTACTGGGATCTCGGCGGAGTGGTGATCAGCCTGATCCAGGTGATTATCCTGGTGTTGTCGCTGGTTTTGATGGTTACCCTCTACCTGTTCGTTGAAAAGACCCGCATGGGTGCAGCGATCCGCGCCTCCTCCATCGATCAGGATGCCGCCCGACTGATGGGCATCAACGTCAACAGTGTTATCGCCCTTATTTTTATCATCGGCTCCTCTCTGGGTGCTGTCGGCGGTCTCTTTATCGGCCTCTACTATCGCGGCATTACCTTTAATATGGGCTGGCAATACGGTCTCTACGCTTTTATCGCTGCAATTCTGGGCGGCATTGGCAATATCCCGGGTGCTATGCTCGGCGGGATGCTGCTTGGCCTGTTCAATGCCTTTATCGCCGGTTACGTTTCCAGCACATGGGCTGATGCCTTTACCTTTATCCTGCTGATTTTAATCTTGATTGTCCGCCCGACCGGCATCCTCGGCGAGCGGGTTGCGGAGAAAGTCTGATGAAAGAATTGCAGAAATTTGCTTATCCGGTCTTCTTCGTCGTTATGGC
>JAOUDB010000009.1 GCA_029859485.1 Desulfuromonadales bacterium
TGTCGTCAGGCCTGGCTGGTAGTCAAGTTCTATACCCTCGGCTTGCTCGAGAACCTGTAGCCCTTCGCTGGGGAATTTGTCAGAAACGAGTACTCTCATGGCGCAGACCCATAGCTGTTTGGAAGAGGTGGATGCTTAAGTTATAAGACAACATAGTAAATTAGCAACCGACCTCTCCTCTGTCAAGGTGAAAGGCCGGTGCTGTAAATGACTGAATCGACGTCAGTTTGGATTCGACAAGTTCTTTAGAAATGCGATCAGTAAACGTACGCCAACACCGGTGCCACCCTTGGGCGTGTAAGGGGTTGCCTGATCGCGCCAGGCCGTTCCGGCGATGTCGAGGTGAGCCCAGTTGAAGTCCTTGGCAAACTTCTTCAGAAAGGCCGCAGCCGTAATGGTTCCAGCCGGACGACCTCCCGTGTTTTTTACATCGGCCACGTCGCTCTTGATCTGCTGGTCATAATTCTCCCAGAGCGGTAGCTGCCAAAGTCGCTCGCCGCTAGCATCACCGGCTTTCAGTAATGCGTCCACGAGCTCCTGATCATTGCCGAGAACCGCTGTCGCCTGATGGCCCAAAGCGATGATGCAGGCGCCGGTCAGGGTCGCCAGGTCAACGACCAGCCTCGGCTCGTAGCGTTTTGCATAAGTCAGGGCGTCGGCCAGGATCAGGCGGCCTTCGGCGTCAGTGTTAAGGACTTCAATTGTCTGGCCGGAGAGGCTGGTGAGGATGTCTCCCGGCCTGTAGGCGGTTGCCGAGGGCATATTTTCAACAGCGGGAACGATACCCACCAGGTTGACCGGAAGCTCCAGAAGAGAGGCTGCCAACATGGTGCCGATGACGGCGGCGCCACCGGCCATGTCCATCTTCATCTCATCCATTTTTTCGCCCGGCTTCAACGAGATCCCGCCTGAGTCAAAGGTTACGCCCTTGCCCACCAGGGCCACTGGTGCTTCGTCTTTGTGGCCGCCCTTATGCTCGAGAATAATAAGGCGCGGCTCGCGTGCGCTACCCTGGGCCACGCCGAGAAGAGCACCGCAACCTTCTTCGGTTAATTCTTTCTGGCCGAGGACTTTGCAACTCAGTGTGCTCTGCTCCGCTGCAAACTGCGCCTGTTCGGCGAGGTATTCAGGAGATTTGATGTTACCGGGAGCGTTGACGAGATCTCGCGTCAGCATGACCGCCTGGCTGATCTTTCGCGCGTTATCAACGGCAACCTCGCAGCTTTTTTTATCTTGTTCCTCTGTAATTATCAGAGTGACGGCCTTTGGCAATTTGCGAGCATTTTTCGTTTCTTCTCCGAGGAACAAGTCGTAGCGGTAGCTGGCTAACAGAAGCCCTTCTGCCAAAGCCTGGAACGGAGAGGTAAGTTCGCGCTCTTTGCGCTGAAAAGGTAAAGCAAAGGCCATCTGACCGAACTTTTTCTCTGTGACCTCGTTCACAGCCTGTCCCGCTGCCCGACGAACCTTTTCGTCGGAGATCTTTTCTGCTCGGCCAAGACCGACGAGGAGAACCCGCTCTGCCGGCAGATGTCCTGCTGGCTGAAAGAGGATCTGTTCATCCTCTTTGGCAGAGAATTCGCCATTGCGCTTCGCCTTGAGGAGCAGGCCACCGAGTTTCTGGTCAAGCTCTTTCACGAGCTGTGAGGTAAAGTCCTTCTCGCAGAGACCGATGACCAGGCATGAAGTTTTTATTTGTAGCGGGGAAGCTTTACGAATTTTTATGTCCATCTAATAACTCTCCTTGCTAATGAATTCAGACTGTTCTCGTTGATGATAATGATAGGCGGGTTTTTAGCTTTTGGCTAGTTGTATATATGGTTTTTAACTTAAGAGCCCTTCCTCTCTTTCCTCTGAGCCATCCCTGTGAAAACTCGTTATCTGTGCAGCCTCTTGCCGGATGCTCCATGAGCTACTTTTCAATGTGAAAAATAGCACTTCCCGGTTGCGCTTGTCTCGGTTCCTGGGATATGTTCTCTTCTAGACTGTCTCTTCAAACTATCTTCCCGGTCTGAATGGTTGTCCCCAGGACATCGCCGCATCTGGAAGCCCTGAACTGTCATGCGTCAATTAGTTGAAGCCGTTCAATCCTTATTCTCCAAGCGCCCCGGCGCGTTGCAGAGTGAAAGCTCCCCTGCTGATTTTTTCAGGGGTATTCGTTTCCGTCTCGTTTCGTTCTTTCTGTCGTTACTTGTCGTTACGACCTTCAGCGTCTCTTTTATTGTTATGCAAATCTTGGATTCCGCCCTGCTGGATTCTCTCGTCAAGCGGGGAAGCGCTATCACACAGGCCGCTGCCGTCCCCGCCGGATTCAGCCTGTTGGAGAATGATCGTCTGGCAATGGACAATCTCGTTGCCCAGATAAAAGCCTCCCAGGAAGAGCTGGTGTATGTCGCTATTCTGGATCTTGAAAAAAATATCCTTGCACATGATCGACTGGACCGGGTTGGCGAGCAACTCCCTTCTTTGGCAGGAACTCCGATAGCACATGCTCGTGATGTTGCCATTGTTAGGGGGCCATATGAAGGGGTCGATAGCTTTGAATTCAGGCGCTCGATTTATTTTGCAGGCCAGCATGTGGGGAGTGTCGTTGTTGCTGTCAGCGCCAGCAAGTTAATGGCCTCGAAGGCTTTGGCGCACCGACAAATTTTCACGGTCTCCACATTTGTAACGATCCTGGCCTTGCTCGGCGCGATTCTGCTTTCAATGGTTTTCACTCGCCCCATCGAGCGTTTGGCCGACGGCGTTTCAAGGCTGCAGAAAGATGAGTATGTTGAAGATGTTCCGGTTCGTTCACGTAATGAACTGGGAATGTTGATTCGCAACTTCAACAAGATGGCAAGGACGATCCAGAAACAGAAAGCAAGCTTGCAGGGCTATGCAGGGGATCTGGAATCGTCATACAATGATATTGTTAGAATTCTGGCCGCGGCTCTCGATGCCCGGGATAATTACACCTATGGTCATTCGGCCCGTGTTGCGCGTTTTGCTATCGCTGTCGCCGAGAGACTTGAATTTACCCGCGAGGAATTAAAGGCACTGGAGATGGGTTGTTTGCTTCATGATATAGGCAAGATCCATGTCAGAGACGCTGTACTCAATAAGCAGTGTAGCCTTGATCAGGAAGAGTCTCTGGAGATCGCCCAACACCCTTTGCTGGGCTCACAGATCCTTGAACTTGCACCTTCGTTGCATAAATATATTCCTGGTGTAAAGCATCACCACGAGCGTTTTGACGGAACAGGCTACCCTGACCGGCTTAGTGGCGACGAGATCCCGATGCACGCCCAGATCCTTGCTCTGGCAGATACTTATGACGCCATGACAAGTTCGAGGCCATACCGAAAGGGTCTCAGCCAGGAAGAGGCGATAGCAGAAATCAGGCGCTGTAGCGGTAGTCAGTTTAACCCGAAGCTTGCTGAAATCTTTATCGATATCGTCCCTGTTGTTTCTGCCCAGTTAGTGGACGATCGGTTGCCACTGGAGTCGTTATGCGCATCGTAACTTTTACAGGTGCTTGTTGCCTGACCCTCACTCTGCTCTTTTCCGGTTGTTCTGCTGTGATCAATGTCCCTGGCCCTGTGGTGGTTGAGAAGGACAACGAAAGCCAGGAAGCCCGTAAGGCCAATAACCCTATCCCGGATGCCCGTAAGACCATCCAACGGCTATTGGACGAAGGTTCTCTGGTGAAAGCCCAGGATGCTCTTCGTGATGCTTTAGGTCGTGGCGCCACGGAAACCTCTTTGGTGGATGTTTACACGCAAGTGGCGAATCGTCTTTTGGGTGAGGCCGCCCGAGCTGAGGGGGAAGGTCACTTTGATACGGCGGGCAGGTTCTACCGCATGGCTTTAGGCCTCTATCCGAAGAGTTCACAACTTCGAACAGCTTTAGTTATGACTGAAGAAGCGATTAAGCTGAAGATTGATGAGTGCGCGGATGAACTGATGACAAGCGGTTTGGTTGCTTATCGTGAAGGCGACTTGGCTGAAGCTGTGGCTGTCTGGGAAAAAATTTCCCCGTTTTACCCGGATTACGCCCCTTCTAACGTTGCAATTAAGACAGCGAAGCAGCAAATTGAAAATCTCGAAAGGCTGGCCCCGGACAAAGCGGACTGATTGGCGACTCTTTGGCCCTTCAATGCATTGTAACGGTGCGTTTTCTTTCTTTCCTTAAGGTTTTGACATTTTCTCTCCGGTCGCTAGACTGTTATCTGGGCTTGTTCTAATCTGTTCTATGGTTTCAGGAGGTTTCGATGTCAATGCAACGTTTATGGTTGGGTTTGAGGGTCGGGCTGATTATCTGTTTTGTGTTCTCCCTGGGTGCCTGTCAGTCGGGGATGTCATCATCAGAGACGGTTGGTCAGGCAGGTGTTCCCGGTGCTCAATGGGTCGGCGACTACGTTGATGGGCAGGGCAAAACGGGGCTCCGGGGGCATGTCGTTCTCAAGGCTGATGGCTCACCTCTGGACGGAGGCTATGTCAATATCTATCCTGATACCATCTCAAACCTGCTAGGCCCTTCCCAATTCATTTCTACTCCGACCGACAAAAATGGCTACTACGAATTGGAGGTTCCGGAAGGAGTCTACTATGTGGTTGCCCGTAAACGGCAAAGTGGTCAGCCAACCGGACCGCTCTCTCCGGGAGACTATTACTCCGAGCACCAGCGCCTGGTTACACGGGTAGAAAAGGGCAAGTTTGTCGAGATCGAACTGCCCGTGATCGCCATGAAGGCACCGATGTTTTTTAAGAGTCGCGTGGTCGACAAGGAGACAGATACAGGTATCAGCGGTGTCCTGACCGATGTGACAGGTAAGCCGATTATGGGTGGCTTTGCCATGGCGTACAGCGATAAGGAAATGAAACGTCTCCCCGATTACGCTTCAACGCTTTCTGATGAACAGGGTCGCTTTACTATCTATCTTCCTGAAGGAGGGAGTTATTACCTGGCGGCACGTATTCATGCCTGGGATATGCCGAGTCCGGGGGAGCCTTACGGTAAGCTGGGCGACGACGACCCGACTTTGCTGAAAGTAGCCACTGGCAATTTTATCAAAGATGTAAGAATTGTGATGACGCCTTTTTCAGGGGACTATCAACCTGGTAAGAGTCAACGCCCTTTTTAGGCAGAAGCTTTTGCCACAAGCAATAACGTAAAGAGCCCGACCTCATAAATGAAGTCGGGCTCTTTACGTTATTGCTTGTAAATGTCTTCTAAAGTGCTCTGAAAGCCTTGCTTGCGGCTTCGATCGTCTTGTCGAGATCTTCCTGCGAGTGAGCGATACTCATGAAGCCGGCTTCGTATTGCGACGGGGCGACATTGATGCCGTCATCGAGCATGCTGCGGAAGAATTTGGAGAAGATCTGCGGCGTCTCCGGCTTGACGTCGCTGAAGTTAAACACCTCTTCCGCCTGGAAGTAAGTGCAGAACATGGCACCAACGCGTTGCAGTGACGTCGGCACATTGGCTTCAGCGGCAGCTTCTTGCAGACCTTTACAGAGGTAGGTGCTTTTTTCTTCGAGTGTTTCGTAGAAGCCGTCTTGTTTAAGTAGCTCCAGGGTGGCGATGCCCGCGCTCATGGCCAGCGGATTACCGGACAGGGTTCCTGCCTGATAAACGCCACCATCAGGAGAGAGCGATTCCATGATCTCCCGTTTGCCGCCGAAGGCGCCGACTGGAAGCCCGCCGCCGATGATCTTGCCGAGGCAGACCAGGTCGCCGCGCACCTTGAATCGCTCCTGGGCACCACCGTAGGCAACCCGGAAGCCGGTCATGACCTCGTCGATGATCAGAACGATGCCCTCGGCGTCGCACAGCTGGCGCAGCCCCTCAAGGAAACCGGCCCTCGGGGCAACGCAGCCCATGTTGCCAGCAATCGGCTCGAGAATGATGCAGGCGATTTCGCCCTTGTGGGCGGCTACCATCGCTTTCGTCTCTTCAAGGTCGTTGTAGGTGGCCGTCAGGGTGTGTTTGGCGAAATCCGCGGGAACGCCGGGGGAGGTCGGTACTCCGAAGGTGGCCAGTCCGCTGCCGGCTTTTACCAGCAGGGAGTCGGCGTGACCGTGATAGCAGCCGTCGAACTTGAGAATCTTGTCTCGGCCGGTGTAGCCACGAGCCAGGCGGATGGCGCTCATGGTGGCTTCGGTACCGGAGGAGACCATGCGCACCATTTCAATGTTCGGATAGGCGTCGCAGACCATCTCGGCCAGCTGTGTCTCGCGGGCCGTGGGTGCCCCGAAAGAAGCGCCCGTTGCTGCTGTTTTCTGAATGGCTTCAACAACCTTGGGGTGGCAATGGCCGAGAATCATTGGGCCCCAGGAGCCGACATAGTCTATATAGGCGTTATCGTCGGCGTCGAAAATTTTCGAACCAGCGGCCCGGGAGATGAAGATTGGCTCACAGCCAACAGACTTGAATGCCCGGACCGGGCTGTTAACACCACCGGGGATCACTTGTTTTGCCTTGGCAAAAAGGTTGGAAGATTTCTGGTGGTTCATAGCGGCTCCTTAAAGAACTTACTTGCGTTGGGAAGGTTGACAGCTTCGACAGGTCTTTGTTCGGTGGCTGCAGGTTCCTTAGGGTCGTACCCTCGCTGCCGTTTCGACGTGTCTGAACGTATGGCCTGGTTGCTCCTCTGTATCAAGGTGACACCTGTTAACATAGCAACCAGAGCCTGTCAAGAAAACGCCCATTTTCGTGTAGGGTCAACGGTTGGTCTGGTTCTGTCCTTAATATTTTAGTCAAACTAAAATATTGCTGTGAGATTTGGAGCAATCTGTAAAAATAAGCCTTTATTCATTTTAATCTTGCCCATTCTCGTTCCGGTTGCCTTCTCTTCTCTTTTGAAGTAAAACTAAAAGATTCTTATTGTATACCGTTTGACTTTGCCGGTTAACTGCTTTATAACCGCTGGTCTGACCAATTTACAGGGTAGGGTATTTAAGGTGTATGGCTGATCTTCTCGTCATTTTGGTAAGCGCAATCTTTGTCAACAACTTCGTGTTGGCGCGCTTCCTCGGTATCTGTCCATTTCTCGGCGTTTCCAAGAAGGTGGAAACCGCTCTGGGGATGGGGATGGCGGTTACCTTTGTCATGACTGTAGCTACGGTGGTGACCTGGTTTGTCCAGTACTTTGTCCTGATCCCTTTCGGTATCGAATACCTGCAGACGATTGCTTTCATCCTGGTGATTGCTTCCCTGGTTCAGTTGGTGGAGATGGTTATCCAGAAGGTCAGCCCGGTACTCTACCAGTCTCTGGGGATCTTCCTGCCGCTGATTACCACCAACTGCGCAGTTCTCGGCCTGGCCGTTCTCAGTATCCAAAAAGATTACACGTTTCTGGAAGGCATTGTCTTTGCTATCGGCGCCGCCCTCGGTTTTACCCTTGCCTTGGTCCTCTTTGCCGGTTTGCGTGAGCGGCTTGAACTCTGTGCCGTCCCGCAGAGTTTTCGCGGCACCGCCATTGCACTGGTTACGGCTGGCCTTCTGTCTCTGGCTTTTATGGGCTTTGCCGGCCTGGTCAAAGGGTAGGCCTTATAATATGACGTCCAAGGTAGTTTTATGCTTGCAGCTATATTAAGTCTCGGATGCATCGGTCTGGTCGCCGCGATTGCACTTGGCTTTGCCGCCAAGAAGTTTGCCGTGGAGGTTGACCCACGTGAACTTGCCGCAATGGAGGTCCTTCCGGGAGCCAATTGCGGAGCCTGTGGCTTTCCCGGTTGCGCCGGCTATGCCAAGGCCCTGGTAGCAGGAACCATTGATTTGAACCAGTGTCCTCCCGGCGGCGCCGATGTGGTGGTAAAGTTGGCGAGGATCCTCGGTGTCGAGGCTTCGGCTTCAGCAAGGCAGCTTGCTGTTGTCTTGTGCCAGGGCGATAACCGCAGGGCGCAGGTCAAATATCAGTACCTGGGCTTGGCCGATTGTACGGCGGCACAAAAGATTGCAGGTGGGCCAAAAGCTTGTCCCGGTGGTTGTCTAGGCCTTGCTTCCTGCCAGCGTGCCTGCCCCTTTGACGCAATCGAAATGACAGATGACGGTCTGGCGGTGATCAGCCGTGAAAAATGTACCGGATGCCGAAAGTGCGTGGCTGTCTGCCCCAGGAATGTGATCTGCATGACGCCCTTCGAGTCAGAAATTCACGTGCTTTGCAACAGTCACGATAAGGGCGCAATCGTTCGCAAATACTGCCAGATTGGTTGTATCGGTTGCCATATCTGTAAGAAAACCATTCCTGATGCATATAAGGTCGAAGACTTTCTCGCGACAGTTATTTATGGACAGGATGAAAAAGCGATTGAGGCGATTGGCAAATGCCCGACCAAGTGCATTCGGGACTTCAGCGATGGTTATCCTGAAGGCAGCAAACTTTTGCCTGTTGCGGCAGACAAACCACACGCAGCCTGATTTAAGGTAGAGACTGTTGAAATTAAAAACCTTTACAGGGGGCATACATCCTCCGGACAACAAGCAGTGGTCATCGCACAAGGCGATAGAAGACTGCCCCTTGCCCGCAGAGTTTGTCGTGCCTATGGCGCAGCATATAGGTGCTCCTGCCGTTGCTTCTGTAGAGGTCGGTCAGTCGGTGTCCAAAGGGCAGGAGATAGGCGCTGCAAAGGGTTTTGTCTCAGTGCCGGTGCATGCGCCAACCTCTGGAGAGGTCGTTGCCGTCGAAAGCCGTCCACACCCCTGGGGAACTTCATTGCCGGCGGTTGTGATCAAGCCGGATGGTGAAGATTCTTGGTCGACGGATTTGCAGCCCGGAGACCCGGGCAGCCTGACCGTAGATGAAATTGTCGAAAAAGTACGCTTGGCAGGGGTCGTTGGTATGGGTGGCGCCGCTTTTCCCGCGCATGTCAAAATGTCGCCTCCGCCGGAGAAAAAAATCAGCACCCTGATCTTCAACGGCGTCGAGTGTGAGCCCTACCTGACGGCTGATCACCGCATGATGCTCGAAGAGCCCGAGCGTGTTCTGCAAGGTGTTGCTTTACTACAGTATGTTTTTGGTGCCGAGCGGGTGGTGATCGGTATAGAGGCGAATAAGCCCGATGCGATTGCCCTGCTTGAGAAAGAGTCTGCCGGTGCGCCAGTCGAGATACTGCCTCTTCAGGTCAAGTACCCGCAGGGTGCTGAGAAACAACTGATCGCTGCGGTGACTGGACGCGAGGTCCCTTCGGGTGGATTGCCTATGGATATAAGTGTTGCCGTACACAATATCTCGACCGCGGCAGCTGTTGCGGATGCGGTCCTCTTTGGACGACCTCTGATCGAAAGAGTCTGTACGGTGACGGGGCCTGCTATCCGCGAGCCTAAGAATCTGCGGATACGCATTGGCACCCCGCTGTCTCACCTGGTTGAAGTCTGTGGTGGCGTGACTGAAGATCCGGGCAAGATCGTGCTTGGCGGGCCAATGATGGGCTTTACCCAGCTCGACTTTAATGTCCCTGCAATCCGGGGAACCTCTGGTCTGCTGTTGTTGCGTGATGAAGATGTTGATCGCCAGGAAGAGGGCCCCTGTATCCGCTGCTCTCGCTGCGTGCAAGCGTGCCCGATGCACCTCCTGCCGACGACGATTGCTGCATACTCGCGTCGGGACCTTCTGGCAGAAGCTTCCGACTATTGCGCCATGGATTGTATTGAATGCGGTAGCTGCAGCTACGTTTGTCCTGCGACGATTCCTTTGGTGCAGGCGATCCGCTACGGTAAGGCCGCCATCCTTGCCAAAAAGAGGAGCTCATAAAACCCGTGAGCAAGCAACTCTACCTGTCTTCTTCGCCGCATATACATTCCGGCGATTCCACGTCCAAGGTGATGCGTGCTGTTCTTTACAGCCTGCTGCCTGCTTGCGCCGTGGCAGTCTATTTTTTCGGCCCGGCAGCCCTGACAGTCCTGTTGATTGCAACCTTGGGGTGTCTTGCCACAGAGGTTGTCTGTCAGCGTTTGATGGGGCAGCCGGTGACTGTTGCTGATGGCAGCGCCGCCATTACCGGCGTTCTGCTCGCTCTCAACCTGCCGCCTTCAAGCCCGTGGTGGTTGACCTTGCTCGGTGCGGTGATTGCCATTGCGATCGGCAAGCAGGTCTATGGCGGTCTCGGCTCAAACCCCTTTAATCCGGCCCTGGTGGCCAGGGTTGTGCTCCTTATCTCTTTCCCTGTGCAGATGACAACCTGGTCATCACCGATACCTTTCGGCTCTGGTCTCGACCTTGTTACCACCGCAACCCCTCTGGGGGAGTGGAAGAATGCCGTCATGCTAACCGGACAGATGCCGCCTGACCTGCAGTCCGGGATGGTGGATTATTTTCTTGGTAATATGGCCGGTTGTGTCGGTGAGGTCTCTGCTCTGGCGTTGCTGCTAGGAGCGGGCTATCTCTTTTACAAACGAATTCTGACCTGGCATATTCCAGCGACCTATGTCGGTACGGTGGTTCTCTTCTCGAGTGTGTTCTGGCTGGTCAACCCGGACAAATATCCCAACCCCCTTTTTCATCTATTGACCGGCGGCCTCGTTCTGGGTGCTTTTTATATGGCAACAGATATGGTAACCACGCCGGTTTCAACAAAAGGCATGCTGTTTTTTGGAGTGGGTTGCGGTGTGTTGACTGTTCTGATCCGTCTCTTTGGTGGTTATCCGGAAGGAGTGTCTTTCGCTATCCTGCTCATGAACGCCGCGACTCCGCTGATCGATCGCTATACCCGCCCTGAGACTTTTGGCACTTCACGGCAGGGGGCGAGGTCATGAACAGCATGTTGCGTCTCGCCCTGGTGCTGACTCTGATTACTGCTGGAGCCGGTTTGATCCTGTCTATGGTTGAAGCTGTGACACGTGAGCCGATCGCTGAGCAGCGTCGCCTAGCAACCCTGCGTGCTTTGCGGGCGGTCTTGCCGCCGGGCGACAACTCTCCTGACCAGGACACGGTTCAGTTGCTGACGGGGAAGGACAGGCGTGGTCGGGATGTCCTGCGGACTTTCTACCGGGGTAGGCAAGCGGCCGAGCTGAGCGGGGTTGCCTTTCAGGTTGTTGCCCCGGACGGTTATAGTGGCAATATTGCGGTGATGGTCGGTGTGGACCCGGAAGGTACGGTCGACGGGATAGAAATCCTGAACCATAACGAAACACCCGGTTTGGGAGACAAGATCACTTTACCGGTCTTCAAGGATATCTTTGCCGGGAAAAATCTGCAGAATGCTGACTGGCGGGTGAAGAAGGATGGTGGTGAATTCGACCAGATCACCGGTGCAACGATTTCTCCCCGGGCCGTTGTTGGTGCTGTGCGGAGAGGTTTGGAGTTTTACCACGAACACCGTGACGAGATCCTTGCCGATGCTCAAGGGGGCGGCCAATGACGTTAAGTCGTGAATTCCGTAAAGGTCTTTGGCGAGAGAATGCCGTGTTCCGGCTGCTGTTGGGTTTATGCCCAGCCCTGGCGGTTACGACAAGCGCTGAGAATGGTCTGGGTATGGGGTTGGCTACGACCTTTGTTCTGGTCTGCTCCAACATCGTCGTTTCGTTATTACGGAAAGTCATTCCGCCGAAGGTTCGGATCCCTTCCTTTATCGTTGTCATCGCGTCCTTTGTGACTGTCGTTCAGCTCTGCATGGAGGCTTATTTCTACGATCTCTACAAGGCCCTGGGGATTTTTATTCCCCTGATTGTCGTTAACTGCCTGATCCTGGGGCGCGCTGAAGCCTTTGCTTCAAAAAACCGCCTTGTCCCCGCAGTCGTTGATGGTGTCGGTATGGGGCTCGGTTTCACCCTGGCGCTTTTTGTCCTCGGTGCGGTCCGTGAACTCTTTGGTTCCG
Source organism: Desulfuromonadales bacterium (assembly GCA_029859485.1). GTDB lineage: Bacteria > Desulfobacterota > Desulfuromonadia > Desulfuromonadales > BM103 > M0040. The sequence continues at coordinate 11,796 of JAOUDB010000009.1, forward strand.
GTACCCTCCTCGGCTACAGCGTCTTCGGGGAAGCCTATCAGCCGTTGATCTTGATGATCCTCCCCCCGGGGGCGTTTATCGCAATGGGTCTTTTGTTGGCTGGAATGAATCTTTTTGACGCACGTAAGCAGTAAACAATCCCTCCACTTTAAATGTATTTAATACACTGGCTTTGTGTGCATTAATCTCTTCTAAGACAGCCAATTGTCACGGCTTTCTTCCCTTTTTAAGTTCCTGACTAAAAAACTCATAAAGCCACATATATCGGGCGTTTATGTCCTTTGGGATTGCATACAGTATACTGTATTTTTCCCTTGACAAAGAGGTGGAATTGTCCTAACTTGCTGTCGGTCAAAAAGCCGAAAAGCTATACCTGCGACTATTGGATTTTGTAATCTCACCTGGCAGGAGGATTATATCAATGCTGGACAGTTATCTACCAATTCTCACCCTGATCGTCATCGCGCTCGGATTTTCTGTCGCGGTGATCGTCCTTTCACGTCTGGTCGGAGAGAATAAGCCCTCGGCGGTCAAGCTGGCTCCTTACGAGTGCGGGATGCCTCCCGTTGGCTCCGCCCATGAGCAGTTTTCGATCAAATTCTACATCATCGCCATGCTCTTTATCGTCTTCGATATCGAAGTGGTCTTCATGTACCCCTGGGCGGTTATGTTTAAACGCCTCGGCTTGTTTGGTTTCATGGAGATGGGCGTGTTTATTCTGATTCTTCTCGTTGGCTACGCATACGTTTGGAAAAAAGGAGCTCTGGAATGGGAGTAGAGGAAACTCTAGGTAATAACGTTATTACCACGTCACTGGACACGATCGTCAACTGGTCCCGTGCCAGATCTCTTTGGCCGCTGACCTTTGGCCTTGCCTGCTGCGCTATCGAGATGATGGCTACAGGTGCTGCTCGATTCGACCTTGACCGTTTTGGTGTGCTCTTCCGCGCCTCACCGCGTCAGGCTGATGTCATTATCATTGCAGGAACTGTGACCAAAAAAATGGTTCCGGTTATCCAGACTGTTTACGAGCAGATGCCGGAGCCGCGTTACGTTATTGCGATGGGCGCATGTGCTTGTTCGGGTGGTGTCTTTGATACCTACAGTACAGTGCAGGGCGTTGATGAGATCTTGCCGGTTGATGTGTATGTCCCTGGTTGTCCCCCTCGCCCGGAAGGTTTGCTCTACGGCATCATGAAGCTTCAGGAGAAGATCATGAAAGAGCGCAATAGCTTTGGTGCTGTCATCGGCGTGGGCGAGCGGATCAACGGCTGAAACGCTTCGACTGACTGGCAACTTTAACCCAGATAGACAGGATGCAACCGTTATGAGTGTACAGGCTGTTGTTGATAAGCTGAAAGCCAAGTTTGGCGAGACAGTTCTCGAGACCATCGAGTTTCGCGGTGAGACCACTGTTGTTGTCAAGAAAGAGGAAATTGTTGCTGTTAGCACCTTCCTCAAGGAAGACGTCGGCTTTAATTTTCTGACCGATCTTTGTGGTGTTGATTACATGGGTCAGGCCCCCCGCTTTATGGTGGTCTACCAGCTCTACAATATCGCGACCCACACGCGTCTTCGCGTAAAGGCGCCGGTTGAAGAGTCTGATACAACGATCGATACCGTAAGCGGTGTCTGGGCGACTGCCAACTGGCTGGAGCGCGAATGCTGGGACCTGATGGGGATTACTTTCAATAACCATCCTGATCCACGACGCATTCTTTTGCCGGCTGATTGGGAAGGCCATCCGCTACGCAAGGACTACCCGGTTCAGGGCCCGGATCGCGAGCCTTACCAGGGTCGTCTTCAGTAAGAGACTTTTCGCGTAAACTCAAGCACGTATCTGAATATAGACGAGGCAGAAATATGGCGAATCATGAAACCATGACCATCAATATGGGCCCACAGCATCCCTCAACTCACGGGGTGTTGCAGTTGGTCCTCGAGTTGGATGGCGAAATTGTCCGCAAGGCGACACCGCACATTGGCTTTTTGCACCGCGGTGTGGAGAAGTTGGCGGAACACCGTACTTACCACCAGGTGTTGCCCCTGACCGATCGACTCGACTATCTGGCTCCCATGCATAACAACCTCGGCTACGTACTGGCCGTGGAAAAGCTGCTTGGTATTACGGATGAGATTCCAGAGCGTGCGCAGGTTGTGCGGGTTCTGCTTGCCGAATTGACCCGCCTCAAGAGCCACCTGGTCTGGCTGGCCTGTCATGCTCTCGATATCGGCGCCATGACGGTTTTCATCTACGCTTTCCGCGAGCGTGAGCATATCATGAATATCTACGAGAAGGTTTCGGGTGCTCGGATGACCTCGAACTACTTCCGCGTTGGTGGCCTCTCTGCTGATTTTCCTGAGGGCCTTGATAAAGAGATTCGTGACTTCATCGACACGATGCCTGGCCATCTGGATACTTATGAGGGCCTGCTGACTGGCAACAAGATCTGGCAAAAGCGTATTCAGAACGTCGGTGTCATCAGTGCTGAGGACGCGATTGATCTCGGTGTCACCGGTCCTTCCTTGCGCGGTTCCGGTGTTGATTGGGACTTGCGTCGTGATCAGCCTTACTCCGGCTACGAAAACTATGATTTTGAAGTTGTTGTTGAGCAGGGTTGTGATACCTGGGCTCGTTATGTCGCTCGTCTCAAGGAAATGCGTGAGTCCTGCAAAATCATTTACCAGGCTCTCGACAAGTTAAAACCCGGCCCGATTCTGGCCGATGCGCCTAAAATTGTTCTCCCGTCCAAGCAAGACACTGTGAATACAATTGAAGGTTTGATTCATCACTTCAAGATTATCAGCGAAGGCTTCAAACCGGAGGCCGGTGAAGTCTATGTCGGTGTGGAAAACCCCAAAGGTGAAGTCGGCTTTTATTTGGTTTCTGACGGTTCGCCCCGGCCGCATCGTATGAAGATTCGTCCGGCTTCTTTCATTAACCTCCAGGCCTTGCCCAAGATGGTTGAAGGTTCGATGATTGCGGACGTTGTTGCGGTTATCGGAACTCTGGATATCGTTCTGGGTGAGATCGACCGCTAACCTGCTGCGAGGACAAGGAATCAGTCATGAGTGAAGCAGTCGAAGCAACTGTTGCAGAGCAGGATACAGACCTTACCGGAGCGAACCAGATTCTCGACAAGTATGTCGATTTTCCGGGTGCTCTGATGCCGGCACTTCAGGAAATTCAGGAGTTCTACGGTTATATCCCCGAGCCAACGGTACATCTCACCGCCGAACGTCTGAATGTCTATACGAGTCAGATTTACGGAGTGCTGACGTTCTACGCTCAGTTTCATCTGGAACCTCGAGGAAAATACATTATTCGTGTCTGTATGGGGACGGCTTGTCACGTTAAGGGCGCAGGTCGGATTGCAGACATCATCAAGGAGCGCCTGGGTGTCGGGCATGCCGAAACCACAGAAGACCTTAAGTTTACCGCTGAATATGTGGCCTGTATTGGGGCCTGCGGTATGGCACCGGTCATTATGGTCAATGATGGAACCTACGGTTCTTTGACGGTCCAGAAGACGGACGAAGTCATCAAAAAATACCAAGAGCTGGATTGATAACTCACCGAGGATTTTATGGCCGAAACAGCTGAAAATATCCAAGTACTTATCTGCACCGGAACCGGTGGCTACGCCTCTGGCGCCCAGAGTGTCATAGACGCTTTTGAAGCAGAGTTTGAGAAGCAGGGCGTAGAAGCCAAGATTGGCAAGCGTTGCGACATCAAGAAGACCGGTTGCCGCGGCCTGTGCGCCAACGACGTTCTGGTTGACGTCATCTTGCCTGGCCAGGAAGCTGTGACCTACGATTTTGTGACTGCTGAGCTGGTGCCGCAGATCGTCGAAGAGCACATGCTCAAGAACGAGGCCGTTGAAAAGAAGATAGCGGGCAAATACTATAACAAGTTCCTTGAGAAGCAACAGCGGATCATCTTCTCCCGTTGCGGTACGATTGACGCCGAGAGTCTTGATGATTTCCTCGCCAATAAAGGTTTTACCGGAATCAAAAAAGCTGTGACCATGACTCCCGATGAAGTCATTGAGGAAGTCAAAAAGTCCGGCTTACGCGGCCGTGGTGGCGGTGGCTTTCCGACCGGCGTTAAATGGTCTTTCTGTAAGGCCACTCCAGGTGAGAATAAGTACCTGATCTGCAACGCTGACGAAGGTGATCCGGGCGCGTTTATGGACCGCTCGGTTCTCGAAGGCGACCCCTACGGCTTGATTGAAGGCATGATGATCGCTGCTTATGCTATCGGTTGTAAGTTTGGCTATGTTTACTGCCGAGCTGAATATCCATTGGCGATCAAGCGTTTGCAAAAAGCGATTGACGTCTGCACCGAGAAGGGTTTCCTCGGTAAGGACTGTATGGGGCTGGGCTTTGAATTCGAGATGCGGATCAAGGCTGGTGCCGGTGCTTTTGTCTGCGGTGAAGAAACAGCTCTGATGGCTTCAATCGAAGGTGAGCGTGGCATGTCACGTCCTCGCCCTCCGTTTCCTGCAGTCAAAGGTCTCTGGGGCAAGCCGACCAATATCAATAACGTTGAGACGTTCGCCAACGTTGCTTATATCCTCTACAACGGCGCCGACTGGTATTCCTCAATCGGTACCGAAGGCACCAAGGGCACCAAGATCTTTGCCCTGACCGGTAAGGTCAAGCATACGGGGCTAGTCGAGGTTCCTGCCGGAACCACGATGAAGGAAGTCATCTACGATGTTTGTGGCGGCATTCTCAATAACCGTAAGTTCAAAGCCGTTCAGGCCGGCGGCCCCTCGGGTGGTTGTCTTCCCGCTGAAGCCCTTGACGCCGAAGTCGATTACGACTCGCTGATCAAAGCCGGTGCGATGATGGGTTCCGGTGGTCTGGTTGTTATGGATGAGACCACCTGCATGGTCGACATTGCCCGCTTCTTCCTCAATTTTACCCGTGTAGAGTCCTGCGGCAAATGTATCCCTTGCCGTATCGGTCTGAAGATTATGCTTGAAATTCTCGAGCGGATCACTCAGGGAGAGGGTCGTGAAGGCGATCTGGAGTTGCTGGAAAGCATGGCTTACGACATCAAGAAAAGCTCGCTTTGCGGCCTCGGTCAAACAGCACCAAACCCGGTACTTTCCACCCTTCGATATTTCCGCCACGAGTACGAGGCTCATATCAAAGAGAAAGAGTGCCCCTCTCACGCTTGCAAGCCGTTGCTGCATTTCAAAGTGATTGAAGAGAAATGTAAAAAGTGCGGTATCTGCCCGAGGGTCTGCCCGGTTGACTGTATCCAGTGGGAAAAGGGCCAGGTTGCAGTGATTGACCGTGAGGCATGCACTGAGTGTACATCCTGCTACGACGCCTGTCGCTTCATGGCGATTGAATAGTCATTATTTTAAGTCTATCACTGACGATAAGAGGACACGATGGTTAACCTGACAATCGACGGTAAACAGGTCACGGTCAGCAAGGCAGCGACGATTTACGAAGCTGCCAAAGAGGCTGGAATCCATATTCCCGTACTCTGCTATGCCAAGAAGTTGCTGCCTTATGGCGCCTGCCGGGTCTGCCTGGTGGAGGTTGAGCAGATGAAGGGGCGTTTGATTCCTTCCTGCACCACACCGGTTAGTGAAGGTATGGTCGTGATCACTACTTCGGATGAGATCAAGAAAGTCCGTAAGACGGTGATGGAGTTCCTGCTGGTTAACCACGTTCTTGATTGCCCTGTTTGTGACAAGGGCGGTGAATGTGATCTGCAGGATCTGGCGTATGAATTCGAATCGATCTCCAACCGCTTCGAAGGTGAGAAATTCGATCTGCCAACTGATGAAGTCAATCCACTGATCGAGCGCAACATGAACCGTTGCGTACTCTGCGGCAAATGCGTCCGCGTCTGTGACGAAATCGTCGGCTACGGTTCTTACTCATTTATCAATCGAGGCTTTGAGACCAAAATTGCCACAGCCTATGATCGAGGCTTGGACTGTGAATTCTGCGGTCAATGTCTCTCCATGTGCCCGGTTGGTGCTCTCTTGCCACGGCCCTTCAAGTTTAAGGCCCGTCCCTGGCAACTCAAGGAAGTTGATTCGGTCTGCGGTTACTGCGGTAATGGTTGTACCGTTACCCTGGGTGTTAAGGACAATAAGGTTGAGACGATCCGTTTCAATGACAAAATAGGTGTCAACGACGGCAATCTCTGTGTGCGTGGTCGTTTTGGTTACTCCTATGTCAACCATGAAGACCGCCTGACCAAGCCGCTGGTTCGTAAGAACGGTGAGCTGGTTGAAACTGATTGGGATGAGGCGCTGCAGGTGGTGGCCGATGGCCTCTCCAAAGCGCAGCAGGGACAAGGTGCCGGCATTTTGTCGGGAGCACGCCTGACCAACGAGGAGCTGTATCTTCTCAAGCAGGTCGCGAAAGAGGTTGGCACAGAGAACCTCGATCACTCCGGCGGCGAGTGTTACAAAGGTGTCACCGAAGGCCTGGTAGAGACTATCGGTGTTGCCGCCTCAACCGCAGCCTTCCCGCAAATTGAAAAAGCAAACGTCATTCTGGCCATTCGTTCAGACTTTTACGAAACCCATCCTGTTGTCGGCATGGTGGTCAATCAGGCCATTCGTCGCAATGGCGCGAAGCTCGCTATTGTCGCTGACAAAAAAGGCAAGCTTGATAAGCTTCCTGGCGCCAAAACACTTCTGAGTCGCCCCGGCCTGGAGCTTGATGTTCTCAATGCTATGGCAAGGCTTCTTCTCGATGAAGGTCTGGCTCAGACTGAAGGCATTGAAGGTCTTGAAGAGCTCAAAACGGCTCTGGCTGACTTTGAGCCGGCTCAGGTTGCAGAGCGTACAGGTGTTGACCTCGAAACTCTGCAGGCGACAGCAAGACAGCTGGCGGGTGCTGAAAACAGCGCAATCTTGATGGCCTACGGCTTGCCGTATCAAGGTCTTAATAAAGAACTGGCAACAGCAGCAGCCAACCTGGCTCTGCTTGTCGGTATCCCTGGACGCGAAGGCAGTGGCTTGTATCTCTGCGGTGAGAAGTCAAACAGCCAGGGCGCGATTGACCTCGGTATTCTCCCGCAAAACGGTGGTAAAGGTGCTCAACAGATGCTGGACGCAGCCGCTGAAGGTAAGTTGGACGGCCTCTACGTTGTCGCTGAAGATCCACTGAGCAGCTACCCCGATCGAGACAAGATCGCTAAAGCCTTTGATAAAGTTCCTTTCCTGGTGGTTCAGGATCTGTTCCTCTCGCCCACCGCCGAGCAGGCTGACGTGGTTTTGCCCGCAGCTTCCTTTGCCGAGAAGGATGGAACTTTTACCAACGCCGAGCGCCGCATTCAAAGGGTGCGTCCTGGCATTCCGAGCCCTGGTGAAGCACGAACCGACGGTGATATCTTCTCCGCTTTGGCCGCCAAGTTCGGTTGTAGCGTTACTTTCACAGGTCCTGAAGCCATCTTCGCCGAGCTCGGCAAGATCGCAACGGCTTACGCTGAATTCAGCTTCAATGAGATTGGGCCGCAAGGCGTTGTCTGGGGTGGCGAGATATTGCAGCCAGTTTGCAAAAAAGTCGTTGCTGTCACCGGAGGCAGTTCTGTCAAAGGCGATTTCCAGTTGGTAACCGGCAGTGCCCTCTATCACAGCGGGACGGTTTCCACGAAGGCTAAAGGTCCGATGGCCGTTCTTCCTGAGCCTTATCTCGAAGTCAGCCGTGAAGATGCCAAAGCGTTGAGCGTTGTTGACGGTGACCTTGTCAAGGTGGCTGGTAACGGTACTGAGCTGAAGCTGAAAGTAAAAGTTGGCAACCGCTTGCCAAAAGGAGTTGTTTTCGCTCCTTATCACTTTGCCGAGGCCAATGTGAATCGTCTCTATAAAGGTGAGCCGGTAATCGCGGTTACCGTCAGCAAATAGAATTTATGGATATGCTCCGTTTTCGCGCACTTGAGCGCACTACGGTGTGAATAGACTCGCAACACTAAGATCAATCTGATACGAGGAAGAGGAAGATCATGACGCCTGAAATGCTGAGCCTCTCTAACAGTCCTGGTTTGTTTGTCGGGATAATGCTGGTGAAACTTGTGGTTGTATTTGGCGTGACTATGCTCATCGTTGCTTACGCAACCTGGTGTGAGCGTAAAGTCATCGGTCATATGCAGACCCGCCTTGGGCCAATGCGTACCGGTTGGCACGGATTGCTGCAGCCGATAGCCGACGGTATCAAGCTGTTCCTCAAGGAGGACATCATCCCGTCTGAATCAACGAAGGTGCCATTTCTGCTGGCTCCTATGATGATTCTGGTTCCGGCTCTGGTTACGGTTGCCGTAATCCCCTTCGGACCGGATCTCAGCGTTGGTAATTTCCTGATTCCCCAACAGATTACCGACCTGAACATCGGTATCTTGTACATCCTTGCTTTTGCGGGCTTGGGGATCTACGGCATTGTTCTTGCCGGCTGGGCATCGAACAGTAAGTACTCTCTGCTCGGCGGCGTACGTGCCTCAGCCCAGATGATCTCATACGAACTGGCGGCTGGCGTGTCGATCATTGCAGTCTTCATGCTCTCGGAAACACTCAGTTTGCGTGAAATTGTTGCATTGCAGCAGCAGGATCTCTGGGGTGTCTGTTCCTTCGTGCCTAACTGGTACATCTTTAGCCAGCCACTGGCCTTCGGCCTTTTTATGATTACCGGCCTGGCTGAAATCAACCGAACTCCATTTGATATGCCTGAGGCTGAGAGTGAGCTGGTCTCCGGTTTCTGTACCGAGTACTCGTCCATGAAGTACGCACTCTTTTTCTTGGCTGAATACGCTAACATGATCGTCATTGCTGCGATTGCTTCTACACTCTTCCTTGGTGGCTGGAGCGCTCCTCTCAATATCGGTATCTTTACCATGATCCCCGGTTTTGTTTGGTTGCTGCTGAAGATCTTCTCGATGATGTTCTTCTTCATGTGGCTGCGCGCCACCTTCCCTCGTGTCCGTTATGACCAACTGATGCGCATGGGCTGGAAAGTATTGTTGCCGCTGGCCCTGGCTAATGTTGTGATTACCGGCCTCGTGGTCGTGATTTTCTAATAACCGTTACCTTTGAGTCTTTAAGAGGTCTGATCATGTTCAAAGAATTTGCCAAAGGTCTGAGCATCACCTTCAAGCACCTGCTGCCGGGTCACTCAACGACCGTGCAGTACCCGACAGTTAAACTCAAGCCGTCCGATCGGTTCCGTGGCCTGCACCGCCTGGTTCCTTCTCAGGACCGCGAAAAGTGCGTCGCCTGTTACCTTTGTCCGACGGTATGTCCTGCCAAATGCATCACGGTTGAATCGGCGGAAAACGAGAAGGGCGAGAAGTACCCGAAAGTTTATACGATTGACATGCTGCGTTGCATCTTCTGCGGTTACTGCGTAGAAGCCTGCCCGGTAGAGGCGATCGAAATGACGGGTGCTTACGAACTGGCCAATTATAAGCGTGAAGACTTTCAGTTCACCAAAGAGCGGCTGCTGAAGTAAGCCAAGGGGAGCATAAATTTCATGGAACTCATTTTTTTCTATCTGATTGCGTTGGTTGCCATTGGCTCCGGATTCCTGGTAATCCGCTGTCAAAGCCCAGTCAATAGCGCCCTCGGTCTGGTCAATACCTTTTTCTGCCTGGCCATTTTTTATGTCATGCTGCATGCCCCCTTTATGGCGGCGATCCAGATCATGGTTTATGCAGGGGCGATCATGGTTTTGATCCTCTTTGTCATTATGCTGCTCAACCTTGGTACGGAAGCGCGCAAGCGTTATACCACCGGGGTTGTCTGGTCAGCTATCGCCAGCCTGCTGGTCCTGTTCAACGTGATGTACTTCATAAAGCGTGGTCGCGTGACCGGTGCTGAGGGGGACATCACATCGTATACAGTTGAAAGCTTCGGTCATGTTGAGTTGATCGGTAAGGCGTTGTTCACGGAGTTCCTGCTGCCCTTTGAAATTGCCTCCATCCTGTTACTGGTGGCGATAGTCGGCGCGGTAGTTCTCGCCAAAAAAGAAGTTTAAAGCGTAGCGGACTACGGGAGACATACCAATGATAACTGTTTACCACTACATGACTGTTGCCGCGATCCTCTTTGCCATGGGCACCTACGGTGTTCTGACCCGGCGAAATGCGATTGTCATCTTCATGTGTATTGAATTGATGCTTAACTCGGTCAACCTGACCTTCATCGCATTGTCGAGTCATTTGCAAAACATGGATGGACAGGTCTTCGTCTTGTTTGTCATGGCCGTTGCGGCAGCTGAGGCGGGAGTTGGTCTTGCATTGATGATCACATTCTATAGAAACCGTGATTCGATCGACGTCGATGATATTAACCTGATGAAATTGTGATCGGTGTGAACCGTTCACTTCCCCTAAGAAGATTACTTCGTTCGGAGGAGAGATAGATGTACGATAAACTGTGGCTTATACCATTCTTCCCGTTACTCGGCTCAATCATTAACGGGTTGCTTGGCAAGCGGTTCATCAAGAACGAAAAGCTGATCGGTGCGATTGGTACTGGTATGTTGTTCCTTTCGTTCCTGGTCTCCTGCAAGTACTTTATCCAGCTGCTTGGCGATTCCGTCAAGTCTCACCAGAATGTTATTGCATCCTGGATGTCGGTTGGCAACCTGCAGGTGGACTGGGGCTTCCTGCTCGATCCGCTCTCTGCCCTGATGATCATGGTTGTCACGGGTGTGGGTACCCTGATTCATCTCTACTCCATCGGTTACATGCATGGTGAAGAAGGTTTCTACCGTTACTTCAGTTACCTGAACCTCTTCGTTTTCTCCATGCTCATGCTGGTGCTCGGTAACAACGCACTGGTCATGTTTGTCGGTTGGGAAGGTGTCGGTCTCTGCTCCTACCTGCTGATCGGCTACTACTTCGAAAAGAAGAGTGCCGGTGACGCCGCGAAGAAAGCGTTTGTTATGAACCGTGTTGGTGACTTCGGTTTCCTTCTCGGTCTCTTTACCATCTTCTGGGCGCTGGGGAGCCATGGAGTCTGGACAATTAATTTTGTCGAAATCACAGAGAATGCTCACCTGCTCTCCGGAGACATGGTCCTTGGTGCCAGCGTGACCACAGTGGCAACCCTTTGCTTCTTCCTCGGCGCTACCGGTAAGTCGGCTCAGCTGCCGCTCTTCACCTGGCTACCTGACGCAATGGAAGGCCCGACCCCCGTTTCTGCTCTGATCCACGCGGCAACCATGGTTACAGCCGGTGTCTACATGATCGGCCGTATGAACATCCTTTTTGCCATGAGCCCAACCACCATGTTCGTGGTTGCGCTGGTCGGTGCATTGACGGCGATCTTCGCCGCGACCATCGGTTTTGCTCAGAACGACATTAAGCGAGTTCTGGCATACTCGACAGTTTCCCAGCTTGGTTTCATGTTCGTTGCAATGGGGGTTGGCGCGTTTACCGCAGGTATCTTCCATCTGATGACTCATGCCTTCTTTAAGGCTTGTCTCTTTCTTGGCTCAGGTTCTGTTATTCATGCCATGCATCATGCCTTGCACCACGCACATCTTGATGATGACGCGCAGGACATGCGCAACATGGGTGGCCTGCGTAAGAAGATGCCTGTTACCTGGGCGACCTTCGGCATCTCATGTTTGGCAATATCGGGTCTACCTTTCTTCTCCGGGTTCTTCTCCAAAGATGAGATCCTCTGGTGGACTTTCGCATCGACCCGTGGCAGCAAGGTAATCTGGGTGATCGTAGTGGTTGCTGCCTTTATGACCGCCTTCTATATGTTCCGTTGCCTCTACATGACTTTCTACGGAGAGCAGAAGACCAATCCAAAAGCGAAAGACCACGTTCATGAGTCACCATGGGTGATCACACTGCCCCTGGTTGTTCTCGCAGGTCTGGCGACCGTTGGTGGCCTGATCGGCATCCCGCATGCAATTGATATTGCCCATGTTGGCAATAAGTTGAACGCTTTCCTGGCACCGGTCTTCCATCACAGTCAGGAACTCTACAAGATAGAAGCGCATGGTTCTGCCAGTACTGAGATCATCCTGATGGTCTTCTCGGTTGCTGTTGCTTTGGCTGGTATCGGCCTCGCTACAGTCATGTACATGAAGGATCCTTCGCTGCCAGGTAAGTTCACTGCTAAATTTTCTACACTCCATCGTGCCGTCTTCAACAAGTGGTATGTCGACGAAATCTACGACACGCTCTTCGTGAATACCACCAAAAAGCTCGGCATCTTCTGCTGGAGGGGCTTTGACGTCAAGGTGGTCGATGGCATTGTTAATGGTGTTGCCAAGCTGGTCGGTTCTCTGTCATCAGTGTTGCGTTATACGCAGTCCGGATTGTTCCAGAACTATGCCCTGACTATGGTTCTAGGCACAGTGGTCATGTTGGCCATTTTTATTCTCAAATAAGGGTATAACGTTCAAGCGTTTATATAAGGAGCAGTGACCCATGAATGACCATCTTCTTAGCCTGATGACATTTTTCCCGTTGGTGGGGATGTTGATTATCCTCTTCCTGCCTCGGGAAGCCGACCGACTGATCAAGACTGTTACATTGGTCGTAACGATCATCGTTTTCTTCATCAGTCT